>CBFGZJ010000287.1:0-2578 GCA_965653215.1 uncultured Sphingomonas sp.
CAGACGGGGGGCAAGCTGCTCGCCGATCGATCGCTGTCGCGGCTGCTGCGTGAATATGCACCGCAACTGCGCGAGCGACTGATTGCCGCTTACATTGTCGGTTGGCCGCTGAGCCTCACGGCGGACCTTCCCGCGATCGGTTTTCCCGCCTGCCGGAGACCCGATGAGGCTGGATGCGTGCTGTCGTGGCAGAGCTTCGCGGAACCGGCCAATCCGGACCTGATCCTCGATGCGTGGGAAGGCACTGCCGGTCCGGGTGGGCTCAAGCGGAAGCGCAAGGACATGGTCTGCGTCAATCCGATCACCGGCACGCTCAACGGCGCAGCTCCGCCGGCGGCAAATGCGGGCACGCTGATCCCTAACAGCGACCTGACCAATGCGACCCTCGCCAAGGGTCAGGTCGGCGCCCGTTGTGAGCGGGGATTCCTCCTCATCGACGGAGAGATCCCGGAAATGGGACCGTACGTCCTGCCGGGGAATAACTATCATGTTTATGATTATGCGCTGTTCTGGGCGGCGGTCCGCCAGGACTCGCAGCGGAGGCTGCGCGCTTGGCAGCGCTGATCACCACCAGTGCCGCCGACTTTGCCGGTGTCGTGCCGCCCGCCAAGTTGGCCGGGCTGGATGTCGGCACCAAGACGATTGGCCTCGCGGTGTGCGACGCGGGCTGGAGCTTCGCTGGACCGGCCGAGACGATCCGGCGCACCAAGTTCACTGCCGACCTGCAGGCGCTAAAGCGGTTCATTGACGGCAATGCAGTGGTGGGGTTGGTGCTTGGCCTTCCGCTCAACATGGATGGGACCGACAGTCCGCGCACCCAGTCGGTCCGTGCATTTGCCCGCAACCTGGCGCCGCTCGATCTGCCGATCCTGCTGTGGGACGAGCGCTGGTCGACCCAGGCGGTGGAGCGGGCGATGATTGCCGCCGACGTCAGTCGCGCGAAACGAGCGGAAGCAATCGACAAGCTGGCTGCCGCGCACATCTTGCAGGGCGCCATCGACGCGCTGGCAAACCTGCCGCGAGCCGGTTAGGCGACCGGCTGATGCACCTCCTGTCGATCGACTCCCTCAGCGATTCGGACATCGCAACAATCCTTGCCGAAGGGCAGCGGTGGTTCGAATTCAATCGCGGTCCCCGGCCAACCGATCATCGGCTTGCCGGAACAACGCTGATCAACGCCTTCTTCGAAAATTCCACGCGCACCCTGCTTTCGTTTGAGATCGCGGGCAAGCGGCTCGGCGCTCATGTCGTCACGATGCAAGTCGAGCAATCGAGCATCAAGAAAGGCGAGACGCTTGACGACACGGCCCGCACGCTCGATGCGATGCGCCCGGACGCACTGATCATCCGTCATGGGACGAAGGGCGCTCCAACCGAACTGGCTCAGATCGTCGATTGCGCGGTGATCAATGCCGGGGACGGGACTGGCGAGCACCCCACGCAGGCGCTGCTCGACGCCGCGACAATCCACCAACATTTCGGACGCATCGAGGGACTCACCGTCGCCATCTGCGGCGACATCCGCCACAGCCGGGTGGCGCGCTCCAATGCCAAGCTGCTGAGGCGCCTCGGCGCAAGAGTGCGGCTTGCCGGCCCCGCTTCGCTGCTTCCGGCCGACCTGGAGCCGATCGGGATCGATGAAGCCGTCGAGGGTGCGGACGTGGTGATGATGCTCCGTGTTCAGCGCGAGCGACTGGAGGAAGAGTTCGGCGATGCGCCCGGCGAGTATCTGCTTCGCTTTGGACTGACCGACGAACGGTTTCGCCGCGCCTCACCTGAAGCCATGATCATGCACCCGGGACCGATTAACCGCGGAGTCGAGATTGACGAGCGCCTGGCCGATGATCCGCAGCGCTCGCTGATCGTCAGGCAGGTAGAGATGGGCGTGGCTGTCCGGATGGCGTGCCTTGACCTCGCCACCGGTGGCAGTTCAACGCGGGCTTAACGCGACGCGAACTGAACCGGCGAGTCCCCACCAACGCTTCGGACGAAGCATTTGCCGCCTGAAGCGCGCAATGAGCGGCACAATTGAACCGCCTCACGGTGCGAGCCAAAACCGCTCACCGACAAGCGATACAGGGTTCCGTCGGGTCGGCGGATCTGACCGCGAACCGGGGAATAGGACCGCAGGGATGAATAGCGCTTGAGCGAATCCGACCAGGCCTTCGCCACGCGCGACAGGCTTCCGAAAGCGCCCAGCTGGACCACCACCGACGCATTGGCCGGGCGAGTGGCCCGTTTGAGGCTCGCTCTCTTGATCGCTGGAGCGGCGGCGGGTGCCGCGGCCTTGCTGAAAAGATCGGCGAGTGCCGGTTCCACGGCTTGCGACGGGGCGGGAGTGAACTCGGCGACGGTGGCCGGCGCGGGTTGCGGAGCCGGAGCGGCCTCACGCTGAACGGGAACCGGGGCTGCCGATGCCGCTACTCGAGCGGGTGCGGCTTGGGCGGACACAGGCGCGGGAGCTGGCTTTGGAGCTGCAATCGCCGCAAGCTGTGTAATGGGCTGAACGGCGGCGGCGCGCGACGCCAGCTCAGGTGCCGGTGCAGGAGCCGCCACGGCAATCGCCACGGACCGGGCC
>CBFGZJ010000288.1:0-2551 GCA_965653215.1 uncultured Sphingomonas sp.
TATGCGGGTACAGCGCGAAGAACTGGAACACGAAGGCAATGTCGCGTGCCGCGGCGCGGCTAAAGGTGACGTCCTCGCCATCGAGCAGGACGCGGCCCGATTGCGGGTCGTAGAAGCGCAGTGCGAGCTGAAACAAGGTCGACTTTCCTGCGCCCGAGGGCCCGACCACCGCCACCGTCTCGCCCGCAGCGACGGTCAGATCAAGCTCGTCGAGTGCGCTGGTGTCGGGGCGTGTCGGATAGCGGAAGCTCACCTGTTCAAGTGACAGCGCGCCACGCCCGCGTGGGGGCAGTCTGACCGGGTGCGCGGGTGCGCGGATGTCGGATTGCGCGCGCAGCAGTTCGCCGAGGCGGCCGGCCGCTCCAGAACCGCGGATCAAATCGCCATAGACTTCAGTCAGCGCGCCGAACGCGCCCGCGACCAGCGCTCCGGTGAACACGAAGGCGGCGATCGATCCCCCCGACATGCGGCCCGCGGCGACATCATTGGCGCCTTCCCACAGGATCAGGGTCACCGACCCAAACAGCATGGCAATCACGATGACCGTCATGATCGCGCGCAGCCGGAACCTGCGTTTTGCAGTGGCAAAGGCATTCTCGACAATGGCGCCGAACCGCTCCGCCTCGCGGCGCTCCTGGCCGAATGCCTGGACCACCTTCATCGCCCCGAGGACTTCGGATACCGAGGCCCCGACATCGGCGATCCGGTCCTGCGCGGCGCGGGAGATCGCCCGCAAGCGGCGACCGATCAGCAGAATCGGAACGAATACGATCGGAATTCCGGCCAACAGCATGGCGGCGAGCTTTGGTGACAGTGCAAACAGGTAGATGACGCCGCCAACGCCGGTCGCGAGATTCCTCAGCGCGATCGACACGCTCGATCCGACGACCTGCTCGAGGATGGCGGTATCCGCAGTCAGTCGCGAAGCGATTTCGGCGGGCCGGTTCTCCTCGAAGAAGCGGGGCGGCTGCGCCAGCAGATTTGCCTGAACTTCGTTGCGGAGGTCAGCGATGGTCCGCTCGCCCAGCCAGCTGACGAAATAAAAGCGAAGCCCGGTAGCGAGGGCGAGCATCACCACGATCATCAGCAGATAATGGAAACTTGAATCGACCGACGCGTTCCCCACCGCAGCACCGCTTCCAAATCCGCGGTCGATGACGCGTTTGAAACCATAAGGGATCGCCAGGGTTGCGGCAGACGACAGGATCAACGCGGTCAAGGCCAGGACGATGTAGCGGGGGTAGCGTGCGGCCCGGCTCCACACGAGTTTCAGGTCGCCAAGGGTTGGCCGCGTCCTCGTTTGCTTCTCATCAGGCATGCGGTCGAGTAGCAGCCGCTCCGCCGCCACTCAATTGGTCGATTCCGTTCGGAAAATTGTCATTTCGCTTGCGGCAGGGATGGGGAGGGGCCAATCTCATGCGGGGAGTTGGGGCAAAGGATCTCCATGCTATACGATAGTTACGAGGTGCAGCGCTCGCTGCTGGCGAGCGCGAGCCAACTTGCATCCTGGGGTTCTGACTGGATGCAGCATCCTGGCAACCCGTGGTCGGCGACAGAGCTCGGCCCAATGCTGGCGGCAGGGCTCGACGTGTTCGCGCATGCCGCGGCGCCGCGCGGAAAGCCTCCGTTCAATCTTCCAACCACGCTTGTGGGCCGGAAACAGGTCACGGTGGAAGAAGAGACGATTGTCGAAAAGCCGTTCGGTAATCTTCTGCACTTCAAGCGGCACGGCGTGACTGGTCAGCCGAAGCTGCTGATCGTTGCGCCCATGTCGGGTCATTTCGCGACCCTGTTGCGCGGCACTGTCGAGCGGATGCTTCCACGCCACGATGTGTACATCACCGACTGGAAGGATGCGAAGCTGGTCCCGCTCCGCGAGGGCCAGTTCGATCTCGATGATTACATCGACTATGTCGTTGAGTTTCTTGAGGTCGTCGGTCGCCGCCCCGGGAGCAAGCGGCCCCACGTGCTCGCGGTGTGCCAGCCATCGGTTCCGGCCTATGCCGCAACGGCCCTGATGGGGGCTCAACGGCATCCCAACCGGCCAGCCACACTGACGATGATGGGCGGTCCGATCGACACGCGCGAGGCGCCGACCAAGGTCAACACGGTGGCGACGCAGCGGCCGCTGACCTGGTTCAAGCGCAACGTGATTGCAACCGTGCCGATGATCTACCCCGGTTCGGGGCGCAAAGTGTATCCCGGCTTCCTTCAGCTCGCCGGGTTCATGGCGATGAACCTTGGCGATCATCTGGTCAGCCACTGGCAGATGTTCCGCCACCTGGTCGATGGCGATGACGAAAGTGCGGACGCAACGCGCGCCTTCTATGACGAGTATCGGTCCGTCTGCGACATGACGGAGGAATTCTACCTGCAGACCGTTGACGTCGTGTTCCAGCGCCACCTGCTGCCGGACGGTAAGCTGCGCCATCGCGGGAAAAAGGTCGATCCGGCCGCGATCAAGGACACCGCGATCCTCGCGGTCGAAGGGGAGCGCGACGATATCTCCGGTATCGGCCAGACCCGTGCAGCGCTGAACATCTCAACCGCA
>CBFGZJ010000289.1:0-2530 GCA_965653215.1 uncultured Sphingomonas sp.
CGTCTTCCCCGATTGGTGACTGTGAAACTCACCTTCAGTTGCTTTCCTCCAGAAACCTTCAGGTCGGAATAACGGAAGGCCGTATAGCTCATCCCATATCCTAACGGATAAAGGGGCTCCGCCTTCTGCTTGTCGAACCAGCGATAGCCGATGTCCGATCCCTCAGGATACACGATCGAGAACGGCGCAATCTTCGTTCCCGGCTTCCCCGCAGCCGCCAACGCCTGCGCTGATCCCGGCAGGATCGGAAGCGATAATTGATCGAGCGACTTGGGCCAGGTCAGGGGCAGGCGACCAGACGGATTAACCTCTCCGGACAGAACCCGGGCAATCGCTTCGCTGCCGCGTTGGCCCGGGTACCAGGCAACCAGGATTGCCCCGACGCTATCCTGCCAGGGCATGGCGACGGGGTTGCCCGTCTCAAGGACGACGATCGTTTTGGCATTGGCGCGGCTGACGCTTTCGATCAGCGCGTCCTGCCCCTTGCCCAGTTGCATATCCGTGGCGTCAACCCCCTCGACGAACCACTTCTCCGCGAGCACAATGGCAATGTCCGATTGCGCGGCCAAGCGGGCCGCAGCCTGTCGATCGCTGCCATCGGCGAACTGCACCTCGGCGTTCTGGAATGTACGCTTGATCGCCTGCAGTGGCGGCATTCCACCATAGCCGCGCTTGAGATTTGGAACACCCGGTTCTGCCAGCTCCAGGCTGACCCCGCCGATTGGCACGACTTGGCTGGAGCCTCCGCCCGACAGGACGCCCTTGTCGGCATGGCCGCCGATGACCGCAATCCGTTTGGCGGTTCTCGAAAGGGGAAGGAGAGCATCTTCGTTGCGGAGCAGGACGATCCCTTCCTCGGCCTGCCGCTGCGCAACCTGCGCATTGGCTTCAAAGTCGATTGCGGCTCCTGGAGCGGGGGGCGTATCGACCACTCCTGCGGCGAAAAGGCTGCGCAAGATGCGAAGGACAGCGGTGTCGACGCTCTGTTGCTTGGCCTTCCCGGCGGCGAGCGCGCTTTCGAGTTCCTTGCCGAAGAATTGCTTCTCGTCGTTCATCCAGCCGGACTGCTGGTCCAATCCCGCCTCGAGGGCGCCCACCGAGTGGGTAGCGCCCCAGTCCGACATTACCCAGCCCTGATATCCCCAGTCCCGTCGAAGCACATCGTTGAGGAGATAGCTGCTTTCACAGGTGTAGATCTCATTCACGCGGTTGTAGGCGCACATCACCGAATGCGGACGGCCGATCTCGTTGGCGATCTGGAAAGCGAGGAGTTCACCTTCGCGAGCAGGCGCGTCCGACGTATCCACGGAATACACCTGACGGCCTGTTTCCTGGGCGTTCAATGCAAAATGCTTGATCGTGGACACGATCCGGTTGCTTTGGACGCCGGCGATCGCATGTCCGCCAAGCGTTCCGGTGAGCAGCGGGTCTTCGCTGATATATTCGAAGTTCCTTCCGGCGCGCGGGTCACGCAGCAGATTGACGCCGCCGGACAGCATCACGCCAAAGCCTTTCGCCCGTGCTTCGGATCCGATCATGGCGCCGCCCTGGAAAGCAATCTTGGGGTTCCAGGTTGCTCCAAGCAAAATCGATGCGGGCAGGGCCGTGGCGGTGTCGCCCCTTCTGAGGTGATTGACGTTCGCCACGCCCAGGCTGGCATCCGTTTCCGCAACGGGGGCAATGCCGAGCCGCGGCACGCCAGACAAGCGCCCGGCCGACAGAAGCAGCGGAACGACCTTCACTCCGGGGACTTCATAGCTGCTTGGTGTCCGCAGCAGTGCGATCTTTTCCTGCTGGGTCATGACTTTCAACGCCGCCGCCGCGCGTTCGTCGGGCGACCGAGTTGGATCAGACCACGGACCCCGCAAGATATTGCCGGTCACCGCACCGGAAGGCATGGGCTGCGTAGCACTAGCGCCCTGCGCAAGAGCTGCTCCCGATACCGTGGCAGCAATGAGCAGCGCCAACGCCCGCCGAGCGATTGCTGGTTGATCGATGCGGGCTTCGGATGGATGGCCTGAAAAGTCGTTCATCGCCTAGCCTACCTTCCGCGTGAGACTTGTAATATAAAAGCTCGCGTAATCGGACTTCAGGCGACGGGCAAGCCGTGCGTCAGGGTCACAACTCGCTCATTCCGCCGGAGCTTGGAACGGCTCAATCGGCGAATGCAGCCACATAGGCGTTGACGTCCGCTAGACCTTCGAAGCCGAAGACGTATGCGGCCTCCGCAGTGTCGGAGAAATCGAAGCCGCCCGCTGCGATGCTTGGATTGCGGTAGAGCGAGGATTTATTCGCGTTGTCCGCGCGTTGACGGGCTTCTGCCCAGGTGGGGCCGCTCTTGCGATCTGCCAACAGGGCAGGCCAAGCCGACCGGTCGACCGTGTTGAACCCGGGCGACCCGTTACCAACCTTGTTGCCGTCCGGGATCTTGCGATAGTCGGCCTGGGCACGCACGATCCCGAGGGCTCCGGGTGTCGCCGAGAATTCATTCCAATCGCTATGCTGGACGACGTGCACGCGCTGCTTGGTA
>CBFGZJ010000290.1:0-2519 GCA_965653215.1 uncultured Sphingomonas sp.
AGCTGGCAGCAATGCCTTCCACCGTGCTTCGGCCAATGCCGCGATCGGCACGGATCGGGCTGGCCTCGCCCTGGGCGCCGCCTATCAGCGCACCGACGGCATCGACAGCTTCAGCGGCGAAGGGGACCGCGACGGCTATCGCAACTTTGCGGCGCGGGGTCGCGGCGAAGTTGAGGTCGGCAACAGCTTCCGGCTCGGAGCGGCTGGGTTCCTGACGCGGGCGAGAAGCGAATATGATGGGTTCGTGTTTGGGCAGCGTGCCGACACGCTCGACACGACCGATAATCGGCTGACCGCCGGTCGAATCTGGGCAAGCACTGGCGACGAGCAAAAGACTGGCTGGTCCGGCACGCTGTCGGCGTCGCTGCTCGGCTCCACCAACACCAACCGCCTTGATGGGGAGTTCCTCAACCGCTCAACCGGCCGCCGCAGAGTGTTCACCGGTCAGCTGCAACATCGGCTCGATCTCGGCGGCAGCGACCATGTTCTGATCGTCGCGGCCGATGCCGAGAAGGAAAGCTACCGCCGGGAAGACACCGACACACTCTTCGGGGATCCCAATCAGCGGCGTGACCGCACCCGGCAGTCGCTGACCGGCGAGTGGCGCGCCGACTGGGGCAGTCTGCTGGAGACCGATCTCGCGGTCCGGCACGAGCGGTTCAACCGCTTCAAGGATGCCACGACCGTGCGCGCTTCGGGCATCGCGCGGCTCGCAACCGGTGTTGATTTGACCCTGTCCTATGGCGAAGGCATCGCTCAGCCGAGCTTCGTCGATTTGTTCGGCTTCTTTCCCGACCAGTTCGTCGGCAATCCCGACCTCACGCCCGAAAAGTCGCGCAGCGTCGAGGCTCGGCTGCGCTATCGATCCAAACGATTCGCAAGCTCGGTCGCGCTCTACCGCCAGCGGTTGCAGGATGAGTTCGCGACCATGGACGTCGATCCGGATCCATTCGTCTTCATAGCGAGCACGATCAACAGCAGCAGCACCAGCCGCCGCAAAGGTATTGAGGTTGCGGCCGAATGGACGCCCGCCGCGTGGCTGCGGCTAAGTGCGCAATATTCCTGGCTCAAGGCAACCCAGCCCACTGGGCCTGCCGATGTGCAGGCTCGCGAACAACGGCGTCCCAAGCACAGCGGGTCCGTGACTGCTGACGGCGCTCACGGCCGTTTCAGCTATGGTGCGAGCGTCAGCTACACCGGCGCGCGCACCGATACGGATTTCGATCCATTTCCGGCCAAGCTCGTCAAGCTCGACCCCTACTGGCTCGCCAGCGCCCGCATAGCCTATGCGATCACTCCCGAGCTTGAGGCTTTCGCGCGCATCGCCAATGCCTTCGATAGCCCTTATCAGGATGTCGTCGGCTACCGCACGGAGGGGAGGACCGCCTATGCCGGGGTCCGTGTTGCTTTCGGCCGCTAGCGCCGGCCTCCGGATCGCGTCGCTGAACCTGTGCACCGACGAATATCTGCTCCTGCTTGCCCGGCCGGAGCAGATCGCCAGCGTCAGCCATCTGTCGCAGGACGCATTGGAATCGCCGCTGTGGGCATCGGCGCGACGGTTTCCGGCCAATGATGGAACATTGCTGTCGGCCGTTCGCCACCAGCCAACGCTGGTCCTGACCATGGGCGGCGGAGGCCATGATCGGTTGGCGATGGGGCAGCGGTTGGGGATTCCGGTCATCTCCCTCCCCTTGCCGCAGTCACTGCCGGACGTGGAAAACAATCTTCGGCGGGTCGCGCGAGCGGTCGGCCGGCCTGATGCCGCCCGGCCGGTGCTGGACAAGATTGCGCGGCTCAAGCGCTCGGCTCCGCGGCGGCAGGCGGAAGCGATTTGGCTTGGCGGCGGCGGTCGGACGGTCGCCAGCCACAGCCTTGATGCCAGGTGGATGAGCCTTGCGGGATTGCGGCAGCGCCCGATGACCGGCGACCGGGTCTCGCTCGAAACCTTGCTGGTGAATCCGCCGCAGGTGCTGTTGCGGAGCGATTATCGCAGCGGCCAATATTCGGCGGCGCAGCGGTGGCTATCACATCCGCTGGCCAAGCGTGTTGGACAGATCCGCAATGTTCCAACGGACGGCAGGCTTTGGACCTGTTCAGGCCCGCTGCTTGTCGACGAGGTGGTTCGCCTGCGGCGGCTGGCATGGTGAGGCTGCTCCCGCTGCTGCTTGTCGTGGCGATCACGGCATCGCTCGCCTTGCCCTGGCCGGACCTGGCTGCGGTGTTCGCCAGCAAGGCCGCGCTCGGCTGGACCATCGTGCTGGAGTTGCGGCTTCCGCGCACGCTCCTGGCGCTGACCTATGGCGCGATGCTAGGCGCATCCGGGGCTGCGATCCAGGCGTTGTTCGCCAACCCGCTCGCCTCGCCCGATCTGACCGGGACGACCAGCGGCGCGGCGCTCGCCTCGCTCTCGAGCAGGTAGTCGCGCGTCACGGCGGCGGGGTCGCCGGAGGCGTCGTCGAGCAGCGGGCGCACGCCGGCGTAGCTCCAGCAGACGTCGGCGGGCCGCAGCGGGCGCACGA
>CBFGZJ010000291.1:0-2483 GCA_965653215.1 uncultured Sphingomonas sp.
CAAGGCGCAGATACTCATCCAGCTGCCCGAGCGGCTCGGCGGCAATGTCATCGATGTCCAGAGCGTCAGCAAGGCCTACGGCGACAAGCTGCTGTTCGAGGATCTGAGCTTCTCGCTGCCGCCCGGAGGCATCGTCGGGGTGATCGGTCCCAATGGCGCGGGTAAATCCACGCTGTTCAAGCTGATCACGGGGCAGGAGCAGCCCGACGACGGCTCAATCCGGGTCGGGGAGACCGTCCGGCTTGGCTATGTCGACCAGAGCCGGGACGCGCTCGATCCCAAGAAGAATGTCTGGGAGGAAGTGTCCGACGGGCTCGACATCTTCCGCTTCGGCAAGAATGAGCTGTCGACCCGCGCCTATGTCGGCGCGTTCAACTTCAAGGGCCAGACCTTGACGTCGAGACACTACGCGCGCTGGAAGAGGCGCTCGAGAATTTCGCCGGCTGCGCGGTGATCATCAGCCACGACCGCTTTTTCCTCGACCGGCTGGCGACGCACATCCTCGCGTTCGAGGGCGACAGCCACGTCGAATGGTTCGAAGGCAATTTCGAGGCCTATGAGGAGGACAAGCGGCGGCGGATGGGCCCCGAGGCCGATCGCCCGCACCGCATGACCTACAAGCGGCTGACGCGGTGAACTTGATCTCTATCGCAGGCGCTTGATCGCCAGCCGGCCGTCGGCGTGGGTTCGAACATCAAAATTAGGGAGATCGCGGATCAGGTCGCTCAGGCGTGAATAGCCATAGTTGCGCACGGAGAAGCTGGAGATGGCGTTTGCCCGCTGCCCGAGTTCGCTGAGGCTGGCGTAGCCGTCCTGGTCGCGCTTGGACGCCTTGTAGGCCGCGCCCAGCACGCCGAGCAGCTCATCATCGACCTTTCGCGGTCCCTGACCGGCCTTGGGCTCCCCGACATCCTCCTGCTGCGCGGCAAGTGCGGCGATGTCGAAGAAGCGCGTGCAGGCCTGCTTGAACCCCGCTGGAGCCTTGGTGGTGCCAAAGCCATACACCGGAATGCCATCTTCGCGGATGCGCTGGGCGAGGGGCAGGAAGTCGCTGTCTGATGACATGATTCCGAACGCGTCCACATGACCGCGATACAGCAGGTCCATGGCATCGATCGTCATGCGCATATCGGTCGCGCTCTTGCCCTTGACCACGTCGAATTGCTGGATTGGCATGATCGAGTGCTGGCCGCTGAGCCCACCCCAACCCTTGAGGCTGGTCTTCGCCCAATTGCCATAGGCACGGCGGATATTGATCTCTCCGAATTCGCCAAGGACCAGAAGAACCTGGTCCAGATCGGCCGGCGATGCGTTGTCGGCGTCGATCAGGAGCGCGATGTTCGGTGGCAGCTCCAATTCCTGTCGGTCCAATCCGCTATTCCCGTTCGTTTCGTCGCCGGTCCGTGGAACGAAACCGGTCAACTCAGGTTGGAGTCTTTCATAGAAGCCGGACTCGTAGAGTGGAAAGGAACATCATGTTCAAGCCAGTTATTCTCTCGGCGCTAGTTGCGTCCAGCGTGGCCGTGAGCGGCTGTGCATCCGACCCATATGGCTATCAGGATCCCCGGACTCGCGGCGCTGTCCGTGGCGGAGCGATTGGCGCTGCCGGCGGCGCGGTACTGGGTGCGGTCGTCCCGGGAGTGAACCCGGTTACCGGCGCAGTCATCGGCGGCATTGCCGGCGCGGTGCTTGGCGCCGTGGTCAACGGCAAGCAATATTATCGCGATACACGCGGGTATTGCTACTACGTCGACCAGTACGGACGCCCAGTCTACGACTATAACGTTCGCTGCTAGATCGTTTCGAGAGCCTCGACGGGGCGGAACTCACCGTCCGCCTCGTCGAGCATCCGCAGTTCGCCCTGCGCGATCGAGAAATGGCAGCCATGCAGCGTGAGGAGCCCTGCAGCCTCGCGCTGGGCCACAAATGGAAAAGTGCGCAGGTTGGCCAGGCTGTGACGGATGCCGGCCTCTTCCAGCCGAATGAGGGCAGGGCGCTCATCAGGTGTCGCATTCACTTCTCGCCGCGGCTCATCCAATATTTCCATCCAACGGGAGATGAAACCGCCTTCGCCCGCCGGAGCGCCATCGAAGCGTCCGGACAGGGCGGCTTCCACGCCACCGCAGCGCGCGTGGCCCATCACGACCACGTCACTGACACCCAACTGGGTGACTGCAAATTCCAGTGCGGCGGAAACGCCGTGCCTGGCGCCAAGCTCCTCATAGGGAGGCACCAGGTTGGCGACGTTCCGGACGACGAAGATTTCTCCCGGACCGGTGTCGAAAATGGTGGCCGGATCCGCGCGGCTGTCGCAGCAGGCGATGATCATGACCTTGGGCGACTGGCCCTCGGCAAGTTGCTCCCACCGTTCCCGCGCCTTCTGCCACCCGTCCGAGCGGAACCTGCGATAGCCATCGAGCAGAGCGTTCATCCCCACGTGTTCAAACCCCGTTTTTGATCCATGCTGACTGTGCAGGAAGGTC
>CBFGZJ010000292.1:0-2477 GCA_965653215.1 uncultured Sphingomonas sp.
TCGTTCAGGCGCTACTGATCCGCTATGATCCCGGCGCCGGGATCGGCTGGCACCGCGACCGTTCGGTGTTCGACGAGGTGGTTGGGATCTCGCTTGGCAACCCGGCCACCCTGCGGCTGCGCCGACGACGGGAAGGCGGGTTCGATCGCGCCAAACTGATGCTTGCTCCGCGCTCGGCCTATCATCTCAGTGGCGAGGTGCGCCGCCACTGGGAACACAGCATCGCCGCGGTGGATGCGACCCGCTGGTCGATCACTTTTCGAACCCTTTCCGCATGGCCGTGACGCGCCGGCACGATTATGGGTGTTCCGACGACGAATTCCGCGCGACAGTTACCGACGCCGCCGGCTGCACAAAGCCGGGGTTATCGTGGGAGGCTGCAGGTGTATTTCGGCTGGTTTATCGTCGTCATTGCGGCACTCGTCTACATGCTGCTGATGGGCACCACATTTAGTGCCTTTGGGCTCTACGTCATTCCTGTCTCTGCGGAGTTGGGGCTGTCCCGCGCAAATATGAACAGCGCGATGATCCTGACGAATTTTGGCAGCGCCGCCCTATCGCCATTCATCGGGCGGCTTCTCGATCGCTATCCCGCCCGGTGGATCATGATGATCTCCGCCATCCTGTTCGGCTTGAGCTTTGTGGGCCTGGGCCTTTCGCGATCCCTCTGGCTTAGCGCCGCAATCCTGTGCTTGCCACTTGCAGCATCGGTGGTTGGAGTTGGGACCCTCACCATGCCGATCCTGCTTGCCCGCTGGTTCACCATTCAGCGCGGGCGCGCGATGATGCTCGCCGCCATGGGCATGTCGCTCTCCTCGCTGGTCGTGACTCCGGCGGTCGCATGGTTGATCGAGAGGGAGGGGTGGCGCGGGACGATGTTGATTCTGGGCGGCGCGTCGATTGCCATGCTCCTGCTCCTGGCCGCACTCATCCGTGAGCGGCCGGGTCCCGGTGAGGTCGAAGGTGGCTCCGCGGCAGAACAACATCAGGTTGAGAGCGCCGAGCAAGCCGCCCAACCCGGTCAGGGGCCAGTTCAAATCGGCGCTGTGCTGCGGCGGCCCGATTTCTGGTTGATTTCGATTGGAACTTCGATTCCGCTGGGAATCTCGCTCGGTATCGCGGTCACGATCATTCCACTTGGGATCGCCAATGGTTTGACGGTCTTGGAGGCGGCGAGCCTCCTCTCGATCACCGGCGTGGCTGCGATCGTCGGCACATTGATGCTCTCGGCGGTAGCCGACAAGATCGATCGCGTGCTGTTCCTCGCGAGCTTGTTTCTGCTTGGCGGCCTGCTGAACGTGGCGCTGCTGCTGAGCAGCGGTTATGCGATGCTGGCGGGCTGTTCGGTGATCCTGGGCATCAGCAGTGGCGTGCTTGCACCCATATTCTATGCGCTGGTGGCAGACCGGTTCGGCGTGGCTTCGTTCGGCACGGTTCGCGGCATGATGGCGCCGATCTTGGCCGCGGGTGCGGCGCTCTCGGTCCGGCTATCCGGGGAAGTCTACGATCGGACCGGTGGCTACGACCTGTTGTTCATCGGGTTCGCGGTCGCTCATCTGATCGCGGTGATGCTCATCCTAGCCGCGCGCCTCACTGGAAGTCTGCGACCCAGCCCCGCCTAGGAAGATTTCCGTGACGAGGCGGGCGTGGTGCTTGATGCGCTGCGGAGAGGGCATCGCGTGCCGAAATGTGACGCAGCGTTGCCAGTCGGAAATCGCCATGGCGATGAACAACTTGGCCATCTCCGAAGAACGTGCGTCCTCAAGGCCCACGGACCTCAAGAAGGCAGCGAGCGGTTGAACCAGGAACCGATCCTGGTTCCCTTCGGCCGCTCTCAAGACCTCGGGAAATTCTGCTCCTTCACGGTAGACCAGCATCCCGAGCTGAAGGCTTGTAGGTGTTGATAAGGCCACCACAACGTCTGCTGCCCACCGGCTGAGAACTGCTTCAAGCGGTTCTTCCGTTCCCGGCTTGATCAGCGGGAAAACGGTGGCGCTGAAGTCGATGCAGGCCGCAAAGAGGCTGAGCTTATCAGCGAAGCGGTTGTACAGCGTTCGGGTCGAGACCTGGGCCTGATCGGCAACCTGCCGCATCGTTACCGCGCGATATCCGAGATCACTGAACATTCCCCGGGCGACAGTCAGGATATTCTCGAGCTTCTGATGGGAGGCAGTGGCCGAGGGCCGGCCTCTCCGCGCAGTGACGATGTCCATCTGTCTTCCCACTTCAACCTGTCATCGTGATTCGATCCGGTTCATCTTTACCAGAGATGGGAGGCTTGTTTATATACACCAATCGTTGTAATATAGCACATGTCCGGAGTCGACCGGCACCCCATTAAGTGAGGATGATTGATGATGGCCGATGCCGAAGCAGTGCTGCACGCCTCCTCGGCGATAGGGTTGGACGAGGCGATCAATGCGCTCGATCCGGTGGTCGCTCTGCTCGCGTTGATCCAGATCACGGGCGACCGCACG
>CBFGZJ010000293.1:0-2467 GCA_965653215.1 uncultured Sphingomonas sp.
ACCTCGAGCGCGAGCTCGAGCAGACTGTGCATCTCACCGAGAATGGCAAGGGAGTGCGGCTCACGAAACTTGAAGTGATGATCAAGAGCCTGGTCAATGACGCGGCCCGCGGCGACAAAAAAGCCATCGCCATGGTGCTCGATCAGCTGGGCCCGGTCGATGCCACCGAGGATCAGTTCGCGCAGCTCAGTGCCGAAGAGATCGCCGCCTTTGTCGCGCGCTATCTTGTGCCCGGGAAGGGGGCTGCACGATGACCCAACTCCCGCGTGCCTTGTACGACGCGATGCTTCGCGTCAATTTCGACCTGTTCGTGCAGCGCGTGCTGGCAACGCTCGAACCCGGAACCGAGTTCGAGCCCAACTGGCATATTGCGCTGCTTGCCCATGAGCTCGAGCAGATCCGCGCAGGCGCCACCCGCCGGCTGATGATCAATCTGCCGCCGCGCAGCATGAAGACCATCCTGGTCAGCATTGCTTACCCGGCGTGGGTACTCGGTCATGATCCGACCCGGCGGCTGATGTGCGTGACCTACAGCGCCGACGTCGCGCGCGAGCAGGCGGTCCTGTTCAACCGAATTGTCCGCTCGGATTGGTATCGCCGGCTGTTTCCCCAGTGCCGGCAGGCGGTCCCTGCGCGGATCAACGAGTGGCGCACGACCAGTGGCGGCTATCGGCTGGCCACGTCAATCGACGGCAGCGTGCTCGGCCGGGGAGCGGATGTGATCATCCTCGATGATCCCAACAAGGGCCAGGAGATTTATTCGGCGGTGGCGCGCAAAGGTGTGTGCGACGCTTATGACCATGTCATTTCCACCCGGCTCAACCATCCCAGGCGCAGTTCGATCATCTGCGTGATGCAACGGCTCCATGCCGAGGATCTCGCTGGGCATATGCTTGAGCAGGAGGATTGGCGAGTGGTGCGGGTTCCGGCGATCGCGGTTGAACAGGAGCAGTGGCAGCTCGGCGGCGAGCGTACTCACAGTCGCGACGCGGGGGAGCTGATCCAGCCGTCGCGCATGGGCCATGCCGAGCTGGACATCCTCCGTCGCAAAATGGGCCCGACTGCATTTGATGCCCAATATCAGCAACAGCCGGTCCCCGACGACGGGGTGGTTGTGCGCCGGGCATGGCTGCGGTTCTGCGAGGAGTCGCCCGAAGAGTTCGATGTGACGCTGGTTAGTTGGGACACCGCCTCGACGCTGGCGGAAGACGCCTGCTATTCGGTCGGGACGGTGTGGGGACTGGCCAATGGCGAGCTTCACCTCCGCCATGTCATCCGCGAGCGGCTCGAGGCGCCGGAATTGCGGCACACCATCGAGCGGGTCCATCGTGAATGGCGAGCCGACCACACGCTCATTGAGGACGCCGATCTCGGCCGGGCTATTGCCCAGGACCTGCGGCGTACGTCCAATTGCTGTCTGCCGGCATTGGTGAGGCCGCGGATGGACAAGGTCGCGCGCATGCAGGCGCGGGCAGTGCTGTTTGAGACGGGCAAGGTCGTGCTGCCCGCGGATGCGCCGTGGCGCGCGACCTATCTTGAGGAGTTGCTCGGCTTTCCCAACTGCAAATACAGCGACCAGGTCGATAGCACGTCGCAAGCGCTGGACTGGCTGCAGCAGCGCTTCTCAGATGACATCGCGCCGGTCCAGCGGGTGCGGCAGCGCCCGCCCGGCCGCCGGCGGCCGCCGGGGTCGCCGCGGCGGTGAGCAGTGTCCAAGATTGCTCGACTTCGCCGGAGAACCGAGCATCAGTTCGTGGACTCAGGTGCGCGGTCGGGAGCAGGGTTGCTCGGCACAGGTCTGACTCCGGCCGCTTAGCCTCAATGCTCCGTTAACCAATCGCAATTACAACGGGTTTTGCGTCCGCTCACTTCGACGCAGGGCCGGATGAACTTCTACCTCTCTTGATCATCCGGCCCACCCTTTGCGCATGAGGGTGAATGGGGAGTTTTGTAATCAGCGGTCCTTCAATGGGCGGCTGCACGACGCAAGTCTCTGGAGTTGGAATGGCTCAGTTCGGAAAGCGAAAAGGCGGAGGCCGTCGTCGGGCTGCGCGCGAGCCGCTGCTGGTCGAAGGAGCGCTGATGACGCTCCACTTGTCCCATCCCGTTTTCGTGGTCGAAGTCTCCACAACTGGGGCCAAGCTCGAGGGCCGGGCTCTTCCTGAAAGCGAAGAGTCGCTCTGGCTCAAGATCGGCCAGGTCAACCTGCTCGCCTCCGTCGCCTGGCGCACGCCAGAGGCTGCCGGCATTCGATTCGATGATGACCTTAGTTTCGAACAGCTAGCTTACCTGCGACAGGAAGCCAGAGGAGCGACCATAAGTACGATCGCGATGCAAGACTGGGACACGGGTTGGGCTCGCTGAGCAGACGGCAACGATGCTGGCCGGCTTCGGCATGGAACGTAGGGCCGACCGAGTGGTGCCACTGCTGGCGGTTGTGTTCTGATGATTATAGAGGATGACGTCG
>CBFGZJ010000294.1:0-2430 GCA_965653215.1 uncultured Sphingomonas sp.
TTGCCGGGCTCTTGCTGGCGACCAGCCATAGCGGTGAGCATATCGCCGGTTACCTCGCCGACCTCGCATCGATGAAGGGCAAGGTGCAGTTGGTCGAACGGGAGGTGACACCCGAGGAGATCGGCACGTCGCTACGCGACCTTCCTGACGCGCTCGGTCTCAGGATCATCCGGGACGGAACGCCGTTCGGGTTCTGGCGACCGCAAGTCACGGAGCTTCAACCCGGCGATATCATCATGGAGGTGCGCCCGACGGTCACCTGAGCATGCCCGGCCAAATTTGAGCCAGGGTCCGACTCACTGGGTATCACCAATTGGGAGTGGCTAGCGGGCTGCGCAGGCCGCTCAACGCCCTGCCCCCCATCAGGTTGCAGCGGCGGCTGCGAGAATCCCACTTCGACCAAACTTTTGAGCCTCTCCTCCCTGTTTTCGCCCGCAAAACAGGGGTCGCCGCCACATTTTGACCGACGATCCTCGGCACCCCGAACAATTTATGCTGAGAGACCAGCTGTTTGGCTGTCGACACAAACATATAGATAACAGGGGCAGTCGTTCCGCGAAACAGGAATCTCGATCTCAGACCAGCTGCAGACAGCAAAGCCAAGTATTGAACCTGTGGAAGTCAAGTCCGCAAGCCTTCGTCAAGTTATTTTGGAACGAACAGGCAATACTTAGCGCGTTGACTTTCGAAATTCTCAACATCAATATATCGCTCGCGATCGGGAATATCTGACTCGATCGGGCAGCAGCACTTTGTCTTCGGGCAATGAGCAGCAGATGGAGAAGGCTGAAGGCGCTCATGGATATGAGCGGTCGTCGGTCAGGGCTCCAGCTGTTTCTCAGATTGCCGAAAGAGCAAGGCCATGCTTAAAGCCCAAGTGCGTCAGCGCCGCCGTCCGTCCGCCGCTGAACGCGTCGTCAACGAGTCGACTACCGCCACCTCTGTCCAAGCAGTGCAATCGAGCTCGCTCGAGGAACTGCGCACCAAGGTTAAGGTGGTCACGACGGAGGTTCCGACGGACCAGCTGAAACCGGCCAATCGGCGGACCCGTCGGCACCTTGCGAAAAACGTTCGCGTGATTGCCAACGGGATCCGCGAGCACGGCTTCCTCAACCCGATCCTGGTCGACCGCGATTATGGGATTATCTGCGGCCACGGCCGGTGGTTGGCGGCCCAGCAATTGAAGCTTGAGCAGGTACCGGTGATCGTGGTCGATCACCTCACCCCGGAGCAGCGTCGGCTGTATGCCATTCTCGACAATCGCTCCGCCGAACTGTCGGAGTGGGATCCGGAGGCGCTGCGGCTCGAATTCGCCGAGCTGGAACTCTCGCTTGATCTGAACCTGGAACTGAGCGGCTTCGCCACCAGCGAGATTGATCGCATGCGCATCGTGCCGCTGTCTGCTCCGGGCGGTGAAGGAGGTTGTGGAGAAGACGACGCGGCTGAGGCGGCGGAAGACGATCCCGAACCTGATTCACCGGTCGTGACCCGCGTGGGAGACGTGTGGCACCTCGGTGCGCATCGGCTGATCTGCGGCGACTCGCGCGAGCAGGAGACCTTTGACAAACTGCTCGGAAATGAGCGCGTCCAGATGGTATTTGGGGATCCGCCATTTAACTTGGCGGCAACCACCTACTCCGGTCTTGGAAAGCACCAGCACGGCAATTTCGCGATGGCCGCGGGGGAGCTCTCGCCGAGTGAATTTGCCGCCTTCCTCACAACCGTGTTCTCGCTCGCGGCGCAATACAGCGTGGATGGCTCGATCCACTACCACTGTATCGACTGGCGGCATCTCGACGAGATGCTGCAGGCGGGCCACGCAGCCTATAGCGAACTCAAGAACCTGATCGTGTGGAAGAAGCACTCGGCCGGGATGGGCAGCTTCTACCGGTCGCAGCATGAGCTGATCTTCGTGTGGAAGCACGGCTCGGCGCCGCACATCAACAATTTCGGGCTTGGCGAGACCGGTCGGTACCGGACCAACGTGTGGGAATATCGCGGCAACAGCGGCTTCCATAAGGAGCGTGACGAAGAGCTGTCCGCCCATGCTACGGTCAAGCCGTGGTCGTTGGTGGCCGATGCGATCCGCGATTGCTCCAAGCGCGGCGGCATCATCCTGGATCCGTGGGGAGGGTCGGGGACCACCATGGTCGCCGCGGAGCGCACTGGCCGCAAGGCTCGGCTGATCGAACAGGATCCGCGCTACTGCGATCGGGCGATCGCGCGGGTGCAGAAAGTGACGCCGGGAATTCCGATCACCCTGGTGGCCACCGGGCAGAGCTTCGCGGAGGTTGCGGCCAAGCGCTCCTGTGAGGAGGAGGCGAACTGATGGCCCGCCAATCATCGTCCCCGAAGGGTGCCGGAAGTGCGACTCCGGCAACCAACCAATCCGGACGCAAGCCGACCCCGCCGAAACATAGCCAATACCCG
>CBFGZJ010000295.1:0-2406 GCA_965653215.1 uncultured Sphingomonas sp.
ATTGCCGAGGCTGTCCGGATCCTCGCGCCGGGCGGGCGTTTGCTGGTGATTGATTTCGCGCCTCATGAGCGCGAGGAGCTGCGCCGGAACGACGCCCATGTGCGGCTCGGCTTTGCCGATGATGCGGTGGTTGGCTGGCTCTTGGCTGGCGGACTCGACGCGGAGGTCGTTGAACATCTTGCTGGAGGGGAATTGACGGTGACGATCTGGCGCGGCTGCAAACCGACCTCGAATGAGCAGGGCCGGGCCGCCGCATGAACGCTCCTCAGCACCACTCGCCCTTGTTTGCCGACACCCGCGGCGACATTGACGTAAGCTTCGAATTCTTCCCGCCGCGCACGGACGCGATGGGGGAGACGTTGTGGCAGACGGTTCAGACTCTCGCCCCGCTGCACCCGCGCTTCGTGTCGGTCACCTACGGCGCCGGCGGTTCGACGCGCGAGCGCACGCATGAAATTGTCGAGCGGATCGCCCGGGAAACCGACCTTGCCGCGGCTGCACATCTCACCTGCGTCAACGCCAGCCGCGAAGAGGTGGATGCCGTTGCGCGCTCCTATTGGGAGTCGGGGATCCGCCACATCGTCGCGCTTCGCGGCGATTCGCCAGAAGCTGGAACGGCCTTTGCCGCTCACCCGGATGGCTATGGCAATGCAGCCGAGCTTGTGGCCGGGCTGAAGCGCATCGCACCGTTCGAAATCAGCGTCGCCGCCTATCCCGAGGTACATCCCGAAGCGGTCTCAGCCCAGGCCGACCTCGACAACCTCAGGCGCAAGGTCGACGCCGGAGCGGACCGGGCGATGAGCCAATTCTTCTTCGCGCCGGAGACATATCTGCGCTTTCGTGACCAGGTTGCCGCGGCAGGCATCGATGTCGAGCTGGTGCCGGGTATTCTGCCGGTGTCGAACGTTGTCCAGGCGCGCAAGTTCGCCGCCCAATGCGGAGCGACGATCCCGGCCTGGATGGACTCGATGTTCGAGGGCCTCGACTCACATCCGGGTGCTCGCCAACTGATCGCCGCGACCATTGCCGCCGAGCTGTGCGGACGTCTCTACGCGGAGGGCGTGCGCAACTTCCATTTCTACACATTGAACCGGGCCGAACTTTCCTATGCAATCTGCCACCTTCTCGGACTGCGTGCGTCATGAGCGCAGCTGAAGATTTTCGCGCCGCCGCAGCCGAACGAATCCTCGTGTTCGACGGTGCTTATGGCACCGCCATTCAACGCTATGGCCTGACCGAGGCCGATTACCGCGGTGAGCTCGATCTGCCGCTGGATCAGAAGGGTAACAACGACCTGCTGTGCCTGACCCGGCCCGATATCATCGAGAGCATTCACGCGGCTTATTTCGATGCCGGTGCGGACATGGTCGAGACCAACACCTTCTCGTCGACCCGGATCGCGATGGCGGATTATGGCTGCGAGCATCTGGTCCGCGACATCAACCTGGCGGCGGCTCGGCTGGCCCGTTCGGCGGCGGACAAGGCGGCAGCGAAGGACGGGCGGCGGCGGTTCGTCGCCGGAGCGATCGGCCCGACCAACAAGACGCTGTCGATCTCGCCGCAAGTCAATGACCCGGCTTTTCGCGAAATCGACTTCGACACGCTCAAGGACGAATATCGGGCGCAGTGTGATGCACTGATCGAAGGCGGCGTCGACTTCCTGCTGGTCGAGACCTGCTTCGATACGCTCAACGCCAAGGCAGCCGGGATGGCTGCTCGGGAGGCGGAACAAGCGGCTGGACGTGAGGTGCCGCTGATGGTCAGCTTCACCATCACCGACATGTCCGGACGCAATCTGTCGGGCCATACGATCAACGCCTTCTGGTACGCGCTGCGGCATCTCAGCCCGCTGACGGTTGGTGCCAACTGCGCCTTCGGAGCGGACCTGATGCGGCCCTATCTAATCGAGCTGGCGAAGGAGGCGGACACGCTGGTCCTCGCTTATCCCAACGCAGGTCTGCCTAACGACCTGGGAGAATATGACGAGCTCCCTGCACGCACCTCATCTGCGAGCCCGCGCAGTCGCTGCCGCGAAGCCGCGCCGGGTCCCGGAACTGCCTCCAGTCACGCGCCTCGCAGGCCTCGAGCCGATGGTGATCGCGTGAGCAGCACGGCGCCGATCGATATTTCTGCTGCAGATCCCGAAGCTCGGCAGGCGGGGCAGGGCGCGCGCTTCGTCAACATTGGTGAACGCACCAATGTCACCGGGTCGGCCGCGTTCAAGAAGCTGATCCTTGCCGGCGACTATGAGGCCGCCGTCGAGGTCGTGCTCGACCGCACCCCGCCCGAGGCCGTGGACACCATCACCACCCACCTGGCCCGCATGCTGGCCAGCCGCGGTTGCCGCATCACCGTGGTGCCGGCACAAACGCCCGCGGCCGAGGTGCTGAAGCTGAAACCCGATGG
>CBFGZJ010000296.1:0-2399 GCA_965653215.1 uncultured Sphingomonas sp.
CACCCTCCATCACGAGTTGCCGCACGACGACGTCGCCTATGAGATCTTCTACCCGAACGGGCCGTTCGCCTTGTTGCCGATGACCAGCGACGACCAGGGGCACCGCTCGGCCATTGTCTGGTCGGTGCCAAGCCGGGACGCCGCGGCGATGCTGACCATCGGGGACGACATGTTCGCTGGTGAAGCTCAGTCGGCGATGGGCGGGTTCTTGGGAAGGGTCCGCCTGGCTGCCGAGCGCTCCTCTTATCCGCTCGGTTTTCACCATGCCGCGACCATCACCGCCAGACGTCTCGCTCTGGTCGGAGACTCGGCGCACGGCATCCATCCGATCGCCGGGCAGGGCCTCAACCTCGGCTTTCGCGATGCTGCCGCGCTCGCTCAAGTGATTGTCGAGGGCGCTCGCCTAGGCCTCGACCTTGGCGACCAGCAATTGCTCGACCGCTATCAGCGTTGGCGACCGACAGCCTGACCCGCATCTACGGCATTCCCGGGCGTGCGGCGTCGGCGGTGCGGCGTTTCGGAATGGGTTTGATCGACCGGATTGGTCCATTGAAGAATCGGATGATGTCGGAAGCGCGAGGAACGTCGGGCGATCTGCCGCTGCTGCTGCGCGGTTTGCAGATCTAATCCTATTGCACGGTCTGGCTGGCGTCGGCTCCGCCTGGGTTGAGGCGCTGAAACTGCATCAGCTGCACCAGCAGGTCGGCACGCCCACCAAGGGTCGGCTCCTCCAGCAACGCCTGTTTCGCCGCCGGGTCGAACGGCGCGACCTGGGAAATTGCGTTGACGAGAAGTTCGTCGTCGAGCCGAGCGACCGCGTCCCAGTCAACCGTGAGGCCGAGCGCGTCGCCGAACAGCCGCGCTTCCCGCTCGACATCGGCGCGAACGATGGATGGCAATGGATCCGGATCAGCATCATCGAGCACCGAGAGATCGACGTCAGCCTGCCGATAAGCCGTTCCGACATCGCATTCGGCAATCAACCGAAAGCGACGGGAACCGTGAAGGACGATGTTGAACCGGCCGTCGGCAAGCTCCTCCAGCCCCACGATCTCGCCAACACAGCCGACCCGGAACAATGGCGGCGGCTCGTCGGACCCGCTCGGCTGAATCATGCCAATCCGGGCATGCCCCGCCACCGCGTCCCGGATCATCGTCTGGTAGCGAGGCTCGAAAATGTGGAGCGGCAGCTGACTGCGTGGGAACAGGATCGCTCCCGCCAAAGGAAAGAGCGGGATGCGCGCTCGCTCCTCGCTCATGTGAACAGCACCGCCGACAGGCGCCGGCGCTGAGCGCGACCCCACGGGTCTTCAAGGCCGGCTGCTTCAAGCAGCTGGAGCAAACGGGTCCGCGCAGCGCCCTCATTCCAATCGCGGTCGCGCCGGATTAGCTCCAGCAATGCATCGGCGGCGGCATCACGGTTGCCGGCGGCCATGTAGGCGCCGGCGAGGTCATAGCGGGCGTCGTGATCGTCGGGGTTTGCCTTGAGTCGGGCCTCGATCTCACTCGTATCCTCGCTAGGCGCGGCTGCAGCTACGTCGAGCGCGGCGCGTGCTCGCGCGATCTCGGCGGCGGTGCTCCTTTCCGCGGAAACCCCGTCGAGCAGCGAGCGCGCTTCGGCAAGCTCGCCTGCGGCGACCAGCGACCTCGCAAGGCCACCGATCACAGCTGGATCCTCCGGAGCCATCTCCAGGATATGCCGGAAGATCGAAACGGCTCGCGGCGCGTCCCCGCCAGCCAAGACCTCTTCCCCCATTTCGACCAGCGGGGCAATTTGGGCCTCGAGTGCCTGAGCCTCCCCCTTCACCGGCAATTGCGCCAGCAAGCGATCGAGAATCTGGGTAATCTGGCCTTCTGAACGATATTGCGTGAGGTCGGCAACCGGCTGACCCTGGAACAGCGCATAGACAGTGGGGACGGACTGGACCCGGAACTGGGCGGCGATCAGCTTGTCCTCGTCGACATCGATCCGGACCAGCTTGACCCCGCGATCGGCATGGGCAGCGGCAACCTTGTCGAGGATGGGCGAGAGCTGCTTGCACGGCCCGCACCAGCTGGCCGTGAATTGCAGCAGGACGAGGTTGCTCATCGACGGCTCGACCACCTCGCGCTCGAACTTCTCGACGGCGGCCCGTTCGCGGTCGCTCAGTCCCAAGGTGGCCACGGCATTTCCTCCCATCTCGTTCGTCGCCATATGAGCATGGCGGCGCCGCGCCACAAGGCGGCGAAAGCGGCCGGGAGGTCTTGCCAGTGGCGCGAAGCACATGCTAGGCGCGCCGCTCTGACCCACCGGGCACCTAGGCCCGGTCAGGCGCCGAGCGGGCGTAGCTCAGGGGTAGAGCACAACCTTGCCAAGGTTGGGGTCGAGGGTTCGAATCCCTTCGCCCGCTCCAGTTTCC
>CBFGZJ010000297.1:0-2376 GCA_965653215.1 uncultured Sphingomonas sp.
AACATCCGCACGCCATGCTCGGCAAGTTCAGTGATCAGGCGCATCCGGCGAACGAGCGTCAATCCGGCGCCGAACTTCGGCGCCTCCCCGATCACCACCACCTCGCGGCCTCGTTCCATGAGAAATTCGGCCAGTTCGAGACCCACTAGCTCGCCGCCGATAATTGCCACCTGCTTGCCGAGTGGCATCCACGCATGCGTTGCCTTGCGAACCAGCTCGAGATTGGCGGTCGCACCGGTCATTCCGCCGATCCTGGTCGCAAGGCGCGTTGCCAGTCCGGTTTTCCGCTTCAGCTCGGCCGATTGTTCACCAAGCATCATGTTCCGAAGATCATCCCCACTCAGGACATGATCGAGGTGACTGCCGGGGATCGGCGGCATGTCGCGAACTGCGCCCGTGGCGACCAGCACGGCATCGGGGCGCAGCGAGGCCACAAGCTCCGGAGTCGCTTCGGTCCGCAGCCGCACATCGACCCGAGATGCTTCAATCCCGCGCCTGAGCCAATTCAGCAGCCGCTCGTTCGGCTCATAGGCCAGGCCGGCAAACTGAAGGGTACCGCCTAACCGGACTCCACGCTCAAGCAGGATCACCTCGTGCCCGGCTGAGTCGAGGCGCCGCGCTGCCTCCATCCCGCCGGGCCCGCCACCGATCACCACGACCCGGCGAGCAGTCGAAGATGGCGACCAGTTTCGGCCTTCGAAGGCGGTCTCCGGCCGAACTGCGCACCGCACCGAGTCGCCGTAGTAAATCGCGCTCACGCAGGTATAGCAGTAGATGCAGGGGCGGATCTCGGCCTCTCTCTGCTCCTCCAGCTTTCGTGGCAGTTCCGGGTCGGCAAGAATTTTCCGGCCAAGCGCGAGGAAGTCGAAGTCGCCGGCTTCGATCGCCTTGTCGCCAACATTCATCTCGATCCGGCCGGACGAAATTACGGGAATCGAAACCGATCGCTTGATCCGGCGGGTGAATTCGATGTGCGCTCCTGGCTCATGGGGGATGTTCGAGTCCGAGTGATGCTTGCCCTTGCCGGTGTCGTGGTAGGAGCTGACGGTGAGCCCATCGGCACCTGCCGCCTCGATCATCGGCGCGACCTCACACGCGTTCTCGATGGTGATCCCGACTTTTTTGCCAATTTCACGCGAGTCGAACTTCACCCATACGGTAAACTCTTGGCCGACGGCGCCTCGGACGGCGCGAACCACATCGAGCAGGAGTCGGGCCCGGTTCTCCAGACTGCCGCCATACTCATCGGTCCGCGTGTTGGTCGACGGCGACATGAAGGAGGACAGCAAATAGCCGTGGCCGCCATGGATTTCGACGGCGTCGAACCCCGCCTTCTTCGCTCGCGCCGCACCTTCAGCATATTGCCGGATTGCGAGCGCAATATCCTCTTTCTCAAGCACCTTGATCTGCGGCACTGACAAGCCCGCCCCAAATTGCTCGTCCGGAAGGAAGAAGCTGGGAAAGTCACCGCTGAACGGCGGAGGAGTGGCCGGCGCCCACAGGGGGTGCCCATCGATGGCGGAATAGCCCGCGACCAGCCCGCCATGGTGAAGCTGGGCGGCGACGAGGCCGCCTTCGGCATGGACCATCTCCGTCAGCCGAGTGAGACCAGGAATGAAGCGGTCGTCCGAGATCCCAATCTGGTTGCGCTGAACCGCCCCAACCGGCCAGGCGACGCCGCAAACCCCCGTTATGATCAGCGCAGCCCCGCCCCGCGCCTGGGCTCGATGGTAATCGAGCAGGCGATCGCCGACCGTTCCATCGTCCTCCGCAAGGCTGACGCCCATGGCGGTCACCAACAGCCGGTTCTTAAGTTCGAGCGACCCGATCCGTCCTGGCGACAACAGGTGCTTGACGCGGGCATTCGCACGCACCTTCTTTTCCAGAAGCTCCGCTTGGCCCATGTCAGTAACTCGCCTCCAGCGCGCGTTCGCTAACTGCGGCGGAAACTGGCGCCCGCAGGTCATACTGGCTGGTCGGGAGAACATCGATGCTGCCGAAGTCGATGAACCGGGCGCAGCTGTCCGCCATTTCTTGCGTGTTCTTTTGAAATTTGTCGGTGTCTCCCACGGCATCGAAAAATACCGCCTGATCGGTCATCGCAGCAGCGGGGAAGCATTCCTCGACGATCGCCGCATAGGCATGCGGCCCTTCGATCAGCGGGCGGATAACCAGATTCTGGATATATTCGAAGTTCGACTGGGTATCGATCGCGACGGGCGTGTGCAGGGTCTGCCAATTATGGCGCCACTCGTCATAGGAAAGGCGCTCCGGCTTCTGGATGAAGCAGAATTGCGACCATCCTTCGGTGCGCGAATCAGGGAGAGGCGGATGTTCGGTGTTGCGGATGATGGTTGAATCGAGAACCAGCCAAGC
>CBFGZJ010000298.1:0-2348 GCA_965653215.1 uncultured Sphingomonas sp.
AGCCGTTCTGACTTGCGGATGGCGCGACCGATGTTCTGAGTCCACCCGCCGGCGGTCAGCCCGTAGGGACTGGCGTTGGCGATCGAGAGCGCTTCGTCCTCGTCATCGAACGGAATGATCGCGAGTACCGGCCCGAAAACTTCATTGCGCGCAATCGGCATGTCATTGTTCACGCCGGTGAAGATAGTCGGCTGCACGAACCAGCCTTCCTCCAGACCCGGCACCGTTGGAACGCCTCCGCCCAGAACGCATTCCGCTCCCGATTCGCGGGCGCTCGCGACATGCTCGAGCACCTTGGCCCGCTGAGCGAGGGTGGTGACCGGCCCGACTTGCGTTTCTGCAAGCTTGGGATCGCCGATGCGCGCGGTACTCGCCAGCGTGACGAGGCGGTCGACCACCTGGTCATGGACATCGCGCTGGACGAGCAGGCGGGATCCGGCGATGCACGTCTGGCCCGACGCTGCGAAGATGCGTGACCTTTTTGAGGTTTTCCGCAGCAGCGCGGTGCACCGCAATGCCGCCGGGTTCGCCGCCCGTGAATGCGACCTTCGCAATATCCGGGTGCCGCACCAGCGGCTCGCCGCATTCACCGGGGAGGCCGGTGATGGTATTGACTACGCCCGCGGGAAACCCAGCCTTCTCGAATAGCTCGACAAAGGCGAGGGTAGAGCAGGATGCATGCTCCGATGGCTTGACGACGGCGGTGTTGCCCGCCGCCAGCAAGGGCGCAAGCTTCCATGCCAGCAGCAGCAGCGGCGAATTCCACGGCGTGATGCAGGCAATAACCCCCAGCGGCTCGCGGCGGGTGAAGGCGTGCATCATCGGTTTGTCGATAGGCAGCACGCCGCCTTCGATCTTATCCGCCAGTCCCGCAAAATAGCGGTAGTACGACGGCAGATAGGCAAGCTGCCCCCGCATTTCCGCGATCAGCTTGCCATTGTCATGCGTTTCGATCTGGGCGAGCCGCTCGGCTTCTTCAGCCAGTATGTCGGCAAACCGGTAGAGCAGTGCGCCCCGCGCGCTCGCATTCAGACCACGCCATTCGGACGAGCGAAAAGCGGTGCGGGCGGCCTCCACCGCAGCATCGACATCCGTCGAAGTACAGCGGGGGATCAAGGCCCAAGGCTTGCCGGTTGCAGGATCAAGACTCTCGATCCATTCACCGCCATCCGCCTCGCACGCGCGTCCTGCAAGCAGGTTGCGAAACCGCGCCAAATCCTCAGCCATCAAAATCTCTCCCACGATTCCCGGGGGGCGTTGACCCTCAGTTCGGTCCGAAACCGAGATGTTCGCGCATGCGTGCCTTCAGCCATACACCGTCCCGCGCGGGGAGGGCACGCGGAGTTTCTTCATTGACGATACGGATAACAATCAGCCGGGGACCTTCACCGATCGTGCCGATCGCCTCGCGCGCCCGCGCGATTCCAGCTTCGTCCGTAACCTCGAAGCATTCGCTGAAGCCGCAAACCCGTGCCATTTCCGCAAGGTTGATGCCCGCGCCGGCGTGGCTCAGTTGTCGACCGGTTTCGCCATAATGACCGTTGTCCAGCACGACGATCGATAGGTTCCTCGGCCGTTGCACGCCGATTGTGGCAAGGCCACCAATGCCCATCAGCTGCTCGCCATCCCCGGTGATGACCGTCACCGGACGAGCCGGCTGTGCCAAAGCCAGGCCGAGACCGGTCAGCGCCGCTCCCCCCATGGCGCCCCACAGGTAGAAATTGCCGGGGTGGTCGCCCGCGGCGAACACGTCATAGGTTGGCGAGCCGAGCCCGGTGACGACCAGCATGTCCTTTCGATCGGCGAGCAGGTCCGCAACCGCTGCGCGTCGGTGAAGACGGTTCACTTCAGCCATTTCTTTGCTCCCAGCATGCTCTGCGACAGCAGGATCGCAATCGGCTGATCGCTTTCGAACGCCATGGTGGTGGCGGACGACAACATCGGCGCCAGATCGTCCATCCGGTCCACTCGGATGACAGTCACGCCCATGATCTCAAGTGCCGCAGGGGTCGCGCGCCCCATCGGCACCTGCCACGGATTAAACTCCTGAAACTCGCCGCGCATCGTAACGATTGTCAGGAATGGAACGCGGCAGCTCGCCAGCAGCGACAGCATATTGATGCAGTTACCGACACCGCTCGACTGCATGAGGAGAGCGCTGCGTTCCCCGCCCAGCCATGCACCAGTGCACAGGGCAATACCCTCTTCTTCAGTGGTGAGGACAATGCTCTTCATATTCTCATCGGCGTTGCACATCCGGATCAGACGCGCATGGCCTGCGTCCGGAACATAGCTGACTTGACGGATGTTCGCCTGCTGCAAGGCATCGAAAATAATCGGTGCCCACG
>CBFGZJ010000299.1:0-2340 GCA_965653215.1 uncultured Sphingomonas sp.
AAGGCGAACGAGCTGTTCGACATCATCGACAAATTCGCCGGCTACGGCTTCAACAAGAGCCACGCCGCGGCCTACGCGTTGGTCGCCTACCACACGGCTTGGCTCAAGGCCCATTACCCGGCCGAATTCTTCGCCGCTTCGATGAGCTTCGACATGGCGCAAACAGACAAGCTGGCGCTGTTCGTCGAGGATATCCGCCGCACCGGGATCGAGTGCCTGGGGCCCGACGTGAACAGCAGTGACGCCGCGTTCGCAGTCGAGAAAGCAGCGGGCGGGTTCGCCGTTCGCTATGCGCTTGGAGCGCTAAAAGGCGTTGGCGAGAAGGCGATGGAAGCGCTGGTTGAGGAGCGTCAACGCAGCGGCGCCTTCAAGAGCCTTGATGAGTTTTCCGAACGGATCGATCCGCGATTGCTCAATCGGCGGCAGCTGGAGAGCCTGGCGGCGGCGGGGGCATTCGACGGCCTTGGCGTTGAGCGCTCAGCCGTGTTCGCTGGAGCGGAGACTATCCTGGCGCACGCCGCGAGCGCTGCGCATCAACGAACGAGCGGGCAAGGCGGGCTGTTCGGAAGCGGTGATCAGACTGGCATCGCGCCGATCCGTCTGCCGAAGGATTCACGCTGGTCGTTGGCGCAGCGCATGGCGGCCGAACGCGACAGCTTCGGCTTCTACTTCTCGGCCCATCCGGTCGATCACCATCGTCACCTGCTCGCAGCCCATCGTGTGCGGCTCTATGGCGAACTCGGCAACGGTCCCGCGCCTGCGGACGGAAGCCGGACAGCAGCGACGATGGCCGCGCTGGTTGAGGATGCGCGCTGGCGAACATCGGCGAAGGGTCGCCGCTACATGATGGCGACCGTGAGCGATCCGTCGGGCCAATATGTCGTCACCGCTTTCGATCAGGAGCCGAGCGACGCGATGGAGGCGGCCGCCAAGAACGGAACCTGCGGATTGATGACCGTGGAGCTTGACCGCAGGCCCGGCGAAGATGTGCCACGTGTGACGGTAAAGAAGTTTCAGCCGCTGGATGCTCTCGCGAGCCGGACCAGGCTCGAGATGATGATCCGGCTGCCAGAGGCAACAATCCTCGAATCAGTGGTTGCGGAACTTCGCGCAGTCGAGGGCGGAAACGGCGCCGTCCGCCTGATCGTTCCTTATGCAGAAGGCGAGGCGACCATGCTGGTCGGCCGCAACTTCACGCTCGAAGCCGAGCTCGCCGATCGGATCGAACGGGTGGTCGGCGAGGGCAATGTCACCTTGTCGGTGTTCGAACCGGCGAAACTTGCCCTCGTCGGGTAACCACCGGCGCTAGGCCATCATGAACCCGTCCCGGTTCATCTTGCTGGTGAGCCGGGCATTCTGCTCCTCGCTGATGGCCTGCTTGAGGCGCGGGAAGACTTGCTCTTCCTCCATCCGCGCGTGCTTGGCGACTGCCTCGCGGAACTCGCGCACCTTGGTGATCCACTCCGGCGAAGACTTTGAAGTCGACTCAAGATCATACAGGAAGGTTTTGACATAACCGTGCTCGGTTTCGAGCAGGTCGGCATCGTGCGCATCATTGGCGTTGCGAAGCGCAGGATAAATGACATGCTCTTCCTGGTGCGCATGCTTGTCGAGCGCGTGCTTGAGCTTCATCAGCAGCATCGCACGTTTGGTCGTTTGCGTGTCCTCGGTGGCGAGGATTCGATCAAACAGCGCCAATGCGGCCTGATGTTCAGCGGCCAGGGTCTTGTCCCAGTCACCGGTGCCCGCAACCATTGCCTGGGTCAGGAACTTACGGCTGAAATTGGCTGCGATCACTAGGGCCGCTCCGGCCGCAGCCGCGCCGATCATCCCGCCGCCATTACCCCAGGAAAAGGCGCTGCGTTCGCGGCTTGAACGATTCTGCGTGCGCTCGGAATTACTGCTGCCACCTCCGCCGCTAGACTGTGCGTTGCCTGAACGGCGCTGAGCCGTGGTGCTGCGGCGGCGGGTACGGCTGTCGGTCTGGGTTGCCATCGGAAACCTCCTGTTGCGTTTCTGCCGTAACCCGCAAGCAGGCGGCGCCGTTCCGTCCTCCGGGCGCTCAAAGAGGTAGGTTGGTCACATTTTCTTCCGCAGGCTCGGGCACTTCGGGCGGCGCGTCAGGGATCAGATTATCGACTTGATCTTCAACCTCGTTTTGCGCTGGATCGACGTTGGCGGTGTTCTCCTGTTCGGGCGTTTGCGGCTCGTCTTCAATGGCGGGTGGCGGCGGTTTGACCGTCTCATACTCCTCGCCTGGAGCGGCTCGCGGCGTCGTCGATTCCGGTGGCGCTTTGTCCTTGGGTGCCCGGACCTCGTCATAAACGCAGGAGTCGAGGC
>CBFGZJ010000300.1:0-2296 GCA_965653215.1 uncultured Sphingomonas sp.
GGCGCGCTGGTCATCGTTCAAGGCTGGCTCGCGGACATGTACGGGCTGCAGTGGAGCTTCCTGCTCACCGCTACCTGCGAGCTTTATGTGCTGTTCTACGCGCTGTGGGGATCAAAGCCCGAACCGGCCGCAGCCGGATCGGTTGGGCAATGACCGCAGAACCCTATCGGGGCGTGTTCCCCGTTGTCCCGACGACATTCACCGAGGATGGCGAGCTCGACCTTGCCTCGCAGCGCCGCTGCGTCGACTTCATGATCGATGCCGGCTCGGACGGCCTGTGCATCCTCGCCAACTTCTCCGAGCAGTTCCTGCTCGCCGATGGAGAACGGGCGGTCCTCACCCGGGCAATTCTGGAGCATGTCGCGGGCCGGGTCCCGGTGATCGTCACCACCAGCCATTTCAGCTCGCGAGTTTGCGCAGACCGGAGCCGCGAAGCGCAGGAACTGGGCGCAGCCATGGTGATGATCATGCCACCTTATCATGGGGCCACCTTCCGCGTGGGCGAAGCGCAGATCATCGAATTCTTCCATCGGGTGTCCGAAGCGATCGCCATTCCGATCATGATCCAGGACGCGCCGGTGGCCGAAACGCCGATGCCCGCCGCGTTGCTCGCGCGGATGGCGCGCGAAATCCCGCAGGTCGGTTACTTCAAGATTGAAACTCCAGGGGCCGCGGCAAAGCTGCGCGAATTGATCCGCCTCGGCGGGGATGCAGTCGTCGGCCCGTGGGACGGCGAGGAGGGTATCACCCTGCTCGCGGACCTAGAGGCGGGCGCAACCGGGGCGATGACCGGCGGCGGCTTTCCTGACGGCATCAAACCAATCGTCGATGCCCACCGTGCCGGTCGCCGCGAGGAAGCAATTGCACTCTATGAACGCTGGCTGCCGCTGATCAATCTCGAAAACCGCCAGTGCGGTCTGCTGGCGGCGAAGGCATTAATGAAGGAAGGCGGCGTGATCGCGTGCGAAGCCGGCCGGCATCCGCTGCCGCCAATTGATCTACTCGGCCGTAGGCTACTGATCGAGACGGCTCGACGCCTCGATGCAATGGCTTTGCGGTGGTCTGAGTGAAGTCGCGGCACCACGGGTCGGAATAACAGCGGAGCCGACGCTTCAGCTTTCAAAGGCGATGCGCTGGTGGACGCCCTTCTTCGGTAATTCGGAACGCCGCCGTGCCTCCGCTGCCAGCCGCATGGCGCACATCGTACGCACTCCCTGCTCTCCCAAACGTGCGCTCCTTCGGCTTATGTCTGCAATGGGTCGAAAGCGGACCTAAGAACCAATCCGAACGGACGTCCGGTCTCGGACTGCTTCGAGCGGCTCTGAACTACCAAGATGGGCGCAAAGCGGACTTTCCGCCCATTCCATTCGACTTCGGCCTGGAACCGAGCATTGATGTGAACACGAGTCGCACAGCGGCGTGTCAGGACTTGGCCCGGTCAACGTGATTGATCGGGCTTTGGGTGGTGGGAGCGGCATGGTGCCGCTCCGCAAGGAGACCCCCCATGACAAAAGCATCGCACACGACCAACGAAGCAGCCACGGTTTCCTCGACCGGTAAGCGGAGGCGCGCCCCTGAGGGTGCCGCTCCCTCGCGTAAGTCGGCTACCGGAACACCAATCGCCTCTCCGCAGCCGGGCAAGCCGACTTCCAAACGAGACCAAGTCGCCGCGCTGCTGGTCCGTGACCAGGGCGCAACCATCGCTCAGATGCAGGAGGCAACCGGCTGGCTGCCACACACCGTCCGTGCAGCTCTCACCGGCTTGAAGAAGCTCGGATTTGTGATCGATAGTGACAAGGTCGATGGTCTGCGCACCTATCAAGCGGTCGCGCCTGAATGAGCGGCCCACTTGCAGAAGAAATCGCCGGACTGTGCAAGTTGAGTCGGCAGCAGCTGAAGGATCGGTGGCGCCACCTGTTCAAGGCTGCGCCACCGGCAGCCTTCACGCCGGACCTTCTGGCCCGGGGTATCGCCTGGCGGCTCCAGGAGCGGGCGCTGGGAGGGCACTCAACCAGCGCCCGTGCGGCGCTAAAATGCACGGGCACGCGGCGTGCAGTGAGTCCTGTTCTCAAGCCAGGCAACCGTCTGGTGCGCCGGTGGCGAGGCCGCACCTATGTGGTGGAGGTGAGCGATGATGGGTTCGCGTGCGACGGTCAGCAGTTCGGCTCATTGAGCGAGGTCGCCCGGAAGATCACTGGCACCCGCTGGTCAGGCCCACGCTTCTTTGGACTGCCGCGATGAGCAGGGTGCAATGTGCGATCTACACTCGGAAGTCCAGCGAGGAGGGACTGGAGCA
>CBFGZJ010000301.1:0-2288 GCA_965653215.1 uncultured Sphingomonas sp.
TTCATCAGCTCGAGATTATGCGCGACTGACTTGCCGAAACCGATGCCCGGATCGATGAGAATGCGGTCGCGTGCAATGCCCGCGTCGACAGCTGAGGCTACACGTTGCTCGAGCCACTGATACACCTCGATCAGTACGTCATCGTAGCGGGGATCCTGCTGCATCGTCTCGGGCGAGCCAAGATGATGCATCAGCACGACCGGAAGTTGCGCCTGCGCGACGACCGCTGCGGAACGAGGATCATAAGTCAGGGCCGATACGTCGTTGACCATCCCCGCCCCGGCGGCCAGTGATTGCTCCATCACCATCGCCTTGCGCGTGTCGACCGACACTGCCGTCCCGCTCCGGGCCAAAGCCTGAATCACGGGTAGCACGCGCTCGACTTCGTCGCCTTCCCACACCGGCTGCGCGCCGGGCCGGGTCGACTCCCCACCGACGTCGATGATTGCAGCTCCGGCTGCGGCCATGTCAGCCCCGTGGGCGGCAGCTGCTGCAGGATCGGTATGCTGACCACCGTCAGAAAAGCTGTCGGGAGTGGTGTTTAGGATGCCCATGACTTGCGGTTGGTCGAGGCGGATCGTCCGCTGCCCGATTGACAAGGGCGCGCGCGCGGCCGTGAGCGCTGCCCACTGCCGCGCCATGTCGTCGTCGAAGCGGGCTTCGATTCCCTCCACCGGCGCCAGCTGGCTTGCTGTCCGCCGATGACCAGCATAGCCCGCCAGCCAGTCGAACAACCTTGCCGTGATGGCCAAACGGGGAATCGACGAAACCGGTCGGGCGAAGGAGAGTCCGCGTCATTGTACGTGGGTCAGGCGGACAAATGCCGCTGGCGGAGTGCGTCGATCGCGACCAGCTTGCCGCCCTCCTCCACATTCCAGAAGGTCCAGCCGTTGCACGACGGCGCGTCTTGCAATGCCGCGCCGACCTTGTGGATCGAGCCCGAGTGAGTGCCGCAGGCGATTGAACCGTCCGCGCGAACGGTCGCGGCCCAGCGCCGCTTGGAATCGACCAGCATGGAGCCGGGTGCAACCATTCCGCTCTCGACCAGCAGACCGAACGCCACGCGCGGCTGGCTGCGCTTCTCCGCCATTCCGGTCATCGCGCTTTCATCGAGCGGGAGCGTGGCCGCGATGCGCTCCCGCGCAACGGCGACATAGCTGCTCTCGCGCTCAATCCCGATCCAGCGCCTGCCCAGCCGCCGGGCGACCGCTCCCGTGGTTCCGGTGCCAAAAAAAGGATCAAGCACAACGTCGCCCGGTTTGGTGCAGGCCAGCAGCACCCGATAGAGCAGCGCCTCGGGCTTTTGGGTTGGATGCGCCTTCTCTCCCGCGCTGTCCTTGACCCGTTCACCGCCGCTGCAGATCGGCAGGACCCAGTCCGACCGCATCTGCAGATCGTCATTCAGCGCCTTCATCGCGCGATAGTTGAAGGTGTAGCGCGCCTTTTCGTCCTTCGCGCACCAGATCAGCGTCTCATGAGCGTTGGTGAAGCGGGTACCGCGAAAGTTCGGCATCGGATTGGATTTGCGCCATACGATGTCGTTCAGGATCCAGTAGCCAGCATCCTGCAGCAGCGATCCGACGCGGAAAATGTTGTGATAGCTGCCAATCACCCAGATCGTGCCGGTGTCCTTGAGAATGCGCCTCGCCTCGGCCAGCCAGTCGCGGGTGAAATCGTCGTAGGCGGCATAGCTTTCGAACTGGTCCCATTCATCATCGCAGGCGTCGACCCGTCCACCTTCAGGCCGGAACAATTGTCCGCCGAGCTGCAGCTTGTAGGGAGGATCGGCGAAGATCATGTCGACCGATTTGTCCGGGAGCGCGGCCATCGCCGCAACGCAATCCGATTGGATGATCGTGTCGAGCGGAAGTGGCCTGGCTGGCCGGGAACCCCGACGAGGTGCGGTGTTTTCAGCCGGTAGAGCGGGAGCAAGCAGGTTCATGCCCAACGGATGAGTCAGGCGGGACTCACCGTCAAGCAACCGGGCTCACCATCGGCACCGGCGTTCTTTGGCGAATGTCCCCCAGCTCGTCGGCAAAGCACCAGATGTTGAGTCCGCGCGCTGAGCGAGACTCAACCGATTGCGGTGTGACTCGAAAGACTCGGCTCGCCGATTTCCAACGGAAGCTCCAAATTCTGTTCGGCGCGAGCCCTCACCCGCGCAAAGCTGCGTCGGTGATGCGGGGTGAGGCCGAGCTGCTCGAGCGCGCGAAGGTGCTCGGGCGTCGGATAGCCGCGGTTGGTCTCCCATCCATATCCGGGATAGTCGCGCGCATAGTCTGCCATCA
>CBFGZJ010000302.1:0-2285 GCA_965653215.1 uncultured Sphingomonas sp.
CATCGCCGCCATTGTTGCCGGGGCCGCACAAGATGAGGCACGGCAGCTCGCCGGCGAAACGCACCGCGGCTTCCGCCAAGGCGGATCCAGCGCGCTCCATCAGCAGGTCCACTGGCGTTCCGGAGTCGATTGCCACCTGCTCGGCGGAGCGCATCTGAGCAGCAGTGAGGATCGGACGCATGGCCAAGCTTACCGCAGCCAGGTCGCCAGATGCCACCATTCCGGTGGCACGGTGGCGGCGGCCGCATCGCGCCGGGCGTCATCAGCGAACAAGGCGAAGCAGGTTGCTCCCGACCCGGACATGCGGACAAACTCCGCTCCGTCCCGACGCTCTAGCCAATCCAAAACGGCTGCGATTTGGGGCACTTGCACGATCGCGGCGGCTTGAAGATCGTTGCGGCCGGCGCGCCAATTCTCCAACCGACCGCGATCAACCCCGTCCCACCCTGCGAACACCTGTCCAGTCGTGAGCGCGACCCGCGGATTGACCAGCAGGACCGGTGTGCCGGAGATCGTCGGCTCGTCGATCACGACCAGTTGGTCACCCGCTCCTTCCCCGCGCGCCGTCAGGCTCAGCAGACAAGCGGGAACATCCGAACCCAGGTCGGGCGCAACCGTGGCAGCATGGCCAGGATCGATGCGCCATAATGACGTCAGCAAGCGAAGCGCGGCGGCGGCATCGGCCGATCCACCGCCAATCCCGGACGCCACCGGCAGACGTTTTTCGAGTTCCAGCGTTGCGCCCGCAGCAACCCCGGACCGCTGCCTCAAGGCTCGCGCCGCCTTCATGACGAGGTTCTCCTCGCCGCCATCGAGATCATCACCGAACGGACCGGCGAGCGTGAGCGTCAGTTCGTCGGAGACTTCACCGCTCAGCCAATCGCCGTCTGTGCAGAATGCAAACAGGGTTTCGAGCCGATGCCTCCCGTCGGCGAGGCGGCCACGGACATGGAGCGCCAGATTCAGCTTGGCCGGCGCGGGTTCACGCAAGCGGATCAAGGGGCAGCGTTGGCGACCGTCAGGCCCTGCTCGATCTTCGCCTTGATCCGGTTCGCGACATCCTCCTCCGCCGTGACCAGCGCGGCACGCCAGGCGAAACGGGCCTCATAACGGCGCCCGGCGGTGTACAGCGCATCGCCGAGATGCTCATGGATTTCGGCTTGACCCACCGCCATCGAAGCCGCGCGCTGCAAAGTTTCGATGGCCGAGTTCACCTTGCCCATCTTGAACTGCGACCAGCCAACGGAATCGGTAATTGCCGCGTCTTGCGGGGCGATCTCGCTGGCGAGCGCAATCAATCGCTCGGCCTCGGCGAGATTTTCTCCCCGCTCCAGCTGCGCATAGCCGAGATGATTGAGCACCAACGGCTGCCGGGGAGCGAGCGCATAGGCCTTCAGCAATTGCGCCTTCGCTTCCGGCCATCGACCCGCCTGTTCGTAGGCGCCGCCGCGCAGCAGGTGCAGCAGCCACAGGTCGGCGCCCGGTCCGCCGGCCTCGACCAGTGCGATTGCTCGACCCATTGCATCGCCCGCCTCCGCGTGGCGCTTGAGGTCGTCGAGCACGTTGGCCAGGCGGGTCCAATCATCCGCCGTCGCATTGCGAGAGTTGGTCGCTGCCCCTGCAAGAGCAAGTGCCTCGGCGTTGCGGCCTGCCCGCAACAAGGTCGTCGCAAGGCCATCTCGCGCCTTGCCAGCGAACACGGCGCTCTCTGGGACTGACTGGAAGATCGCTGTGGCCGCGTCGAATCGCCCATCCGCTCCAAGGAACATGCCGAGCATGATTGCAGCTTCCTGGTTCTCCGGTGCGGCAAAGCTTGCGATGCGGGCGAGCACAATCGGCAGGTCTGTATCGCCGCGATTGAGCTCGATGGCCAAGGCCAGCAGCAATTCCGCGAACCCTTCGGCAGGAGTGTCGATCACCTCGCCGATGTTCTTACCTTGCTGGAGCCGCTGCCGGGCAAGGGTGATCGGAACCTCCCGGCCGGTCAGCAGGGACTCTGCCGCGGCGCGGTCACCAGCCTTCGCGAGGCTCGCTGCAAGGATGATCCGGACACGTGTAGCGCGGTTGCCGGCAAGCTGGACCGCGCGATCGGCGAAAATCTTGGCGTCGGCTGTCCTGCCATGTCGCGCAAGGATCAAGGCGCGCTGCTCGGGAAGATAGGCGCCGACGGGCCCAGCCGCCGCAACCTTGTCCAGCTGCGCACGAATCGCGTCGTCAATCTCCTTCACCCGGTGGCCGTGCACGTTGCCCCACAGCGACGACACGCCGTTCATGGCCTCGATGGG
>CBFGZJ010000303.1:0-2273 GCA_965653215.1 uncultured Sphingomonas sp.
AGGAGGTACGCCGGGATGTGCACAAGATGCATGCCTTCGTTCGCTTCCGGGAAGTCGCTGAAGGTGGTGACACGCGCTTCGTCGCCTTCTTCGAGCCGGAGCATCACATCGTGCGCCGGACAGCCGGGTTCTTCGTCCGCCGTTTCACCAACATGCACTGGTCGATCCTGACCCCGGAGCTGTCGATCCACTGGGACGGCGAGACTCTGGTCGAAGGGCTAGGAGCAGTTCGTGCCGAGGCGCCGACCGGCGATCCGCTCGAGGAGATGTGGAAGTCCTATTACGCGGCGATCTTCAATCCGGCGCGCCTCAAGGTCGACGCGATGACCAAGGAGATGCCGAAGAAATATTGGCGCAATCTGCCGGAATCCGCGTTGATTGCTCCATTGATCGCAGGAGCCCGCACGCGGGAGCTGGAGATGATCGACCGCAGCGCAGCCAGCGACAGCTTAAAGCAGGCCCTGAACGCGGAGCGGCGGCTTGAGCCTGGCGGCAACCTGCGCCGGTCCTGGGAGGCGTTGCTGCAGGAGGCGCGGTCGTGCACCCGCTGCGAACTCTACAAGTGCGGCACACAGACGGTGTTCGGAGAAGGGCCGCTCGATGCCCGGATCCTGTTCGTGGGCGAGCAGCCAGGCGATCAGGAGGACCTTGCCGGACGGCCGTTCGTCGGCCCCGCCGGTCAGCTGTTCGATCAGGCACTTGAGAAGGCCGGGATCGATCGAACGCAGACCTATGTCACGAATGCCGTCAAACACTTCAAATTCGTGCGGCGAGGAAAGAAGCGGATCCATTCGAAGCCGGACGCCGGCGAAATTGAGGCGTGCCGTTGGTGGCAGGAGCAGGAGCGGACGCTGATCCGCCCGGCGGTGACGGTCGCGCTCGGGGCGACGGCTGCACGCTCATTGACCGGAAAGATCGTGACGATCAGCCGCGTTCGGGGAGCCCCGCTGACGCTCGACGACGGCAGCGAATGCTGGGTGACGGTTCACCCCAGTTTCCTGCTGCGAATCCCCGAAGAGGAGCGCAGGCAGGAGGAGCGCGCGCGCTTTATTGATGATTTGAAACGCATTCGGGAGCGGGCGAGCGAACTCGCCTGACCGGTTCCAGGCACATCAGGCGGAGTTCATCGCCGCGCCGCCCGCGCTGACGTCGATCACCGACCCGGTGATGTGGCGAGCCTCGTTCGATAGCAGGAAGAGGATCGCCGCGCTGACGTCTTCCGGCTCCACCCAAGGCACCCCCTGCGGCGTATAGGGCGCGGCGCGCTGCTTCGCCTCGAATTCCTCGCGCGTTGGAGTTGGATCGCCCCGAAGTGTGTTCCGCCAGGCCACCGGGTTGTTAACGAGAGGCGTGTTGACCCCCGTTGGGCACACGCAGTTCACGGTGATGCCTTGCTTCGCGACCTCCAGCGCAAGCGACTTGGCAAGCCCGATCACCGCCCATTTAGAAGCGCAGTAATGGCCCGTGTTGGCGAGACCGGCGCGACCGGCGGCTGAGGAGGTGACGACGATCCGGCCGAAGCCGGCCTTGGTCATCGGCGGAAGTGCGGCTCGCATGAAGTTGAATACGCCATAGAGATTGGTGCGAACGATATCGTCGAACATCTGGTCGGACATGCTCGCCACGGGTGAGGTGTCATAGATTCCCGCGTTGGCGAGCAGGAAGTCGACTCGCCCGAATGTGCTGAGGGCTTGTGCGATCACTGCCTCGGCGGCGCGGGGATCGCGGACATCCGCCTTGAGCCCGAGGAACCGTCCGCCGGCAGCTTTCACCAGCCGCTCCGTTTCGTCCATGTCCGCCTGAGAGGCGAGTGGGTAATCCGCTGTCGGAATCTGTGCGAGGATATCGCAGGCGACAATGGTCGCGCCTTCGCGGGCAAGCGCAAGCGCATGAGAGCGCCCCATTCCGCGCGCGCCCCCAGTGATGACCGCCACCCGGCCGCTGAACCGTTGCGGTCCTGCTGGCGTGGCAGCAGCGGCGGCGCCAGCGATTGAGGCTCCAACCGCACCGACCGCAGCACCGCTGATCACCGAGCGCCTCGACAGGCCGGCGCGCTCGCCGGAAACTTCCTTGGATTGATCGTCGGTCGGCATCGGCTTCCTCCAGCAGTGAGGTCTGCGATCCTGCACATTGACGCGGCGGCGTCGAGCCGAGCTTTTCAGCGTTGTCCGATCCGGGCGCTGTCGCCAATGTCTCGGAATGGTGATGGAGTAAGCGATGCGCGATGAGCAAGACGACGGATTCATCGACGTCGGCGGAGTGAAGCTTCGCTT
>CBFGZJ010000304.1:0-2269 GCA_965653215.1 uncultured Sphingomonas sp.
CGAGGCCGGCGGCGAGCTGGCGGCGCCCGGCGGCCGTGCGGTCGAGCACCTCGCGAAGGTAGTCCGTGTCCGCGAGCGCGGCCAATGCCGCCGCCTGCGGTCCGTAGAGTGCGGTCGCGGCAATCACGAAAACAGTCAGCCAGCCGAACAGCACCGGCAAATCCATCCGTTCGGGGTCCGCCACGGCGGGGTAGCCCTCGGCCATCAGTGCCGCCTTGAGCTGTTTGCCGGTCGCCGCCTTAAGCTCTTTCAATTGCGGTGGCGTGAGGCCGCTGCCGTCGCTAACCGCCAGGCGCTGGTCGCCCACGGCGATGATCGTGCTGCCAGTGCTGGAGGGCTGGCTTGCGTAGGAAATGCCGGTGGAGGCGAGCAGGCTCCGCGCGATATCGCAGGCCGTCGTGAATTGGCGGGTTCCAACCGGGTCGAACTGGACCGAGCAGGTCGCCGGGTCGGTCATGACGATCACTGGCGTGCGCCGTTGCGCCTCGGCCAGGGCAGGGTTCGCTGCTTCGGCAATCGCGTGCGCTCCGGGAAGATAGGCGATGAGGGCGAGCGCCATTCCGCCGACCATGACGGGCTTGCGGCCGACGCGATCCGACAGCCACCCAAAGATCACATAAAGAGGAGCGCTGACCACCGTCATCGCCAGGACCAGGGCGTTCACCGTCGCCTCCGGCACGCCAAGCGATCGGCCGAGGAAGACCTGAAGGTAGAAGAAAGTGAAGTACCAGACCGCCCCCTGCGCGCACATGATCCCCAGGAAGGCGATCAGCACGCGCTTGAGATTCTTCCACTCGCCGAAGGACTCGCGCAGCGGCGCGGGGCTGATTTCGCCCGTTTCCTTCAGCTCGGCGAACTTAGGGCTTTCGGTCAACTTGAAGCGCAGCCAGATCGATATGGCGAGCAGCAGCAGCGACGCCAGGAACGGAATGCGCCAGCCCCACGCCAGGAAGTTCGCCTCGCCGACGCTGGTGCGCGTCGTCAGAATGACAAGCAGGGCGGCAATCAGTCCCAACGACGCCGAAATCTGGATCCAGCCGGTGGCTGCGCCTCGGCGATCGTCGGGGGCATGCTCGGCCACGAAAATCGCCGCTCCGCCATATTCACCGCCCAACGCGATTCCCTGCAGGATCCTCAGCAGGATCAGCAGCATGGGGGACAGCAGCCCCGCGGTTTCATAGGTTGGGAGCACGCCGATCAGAAAGGTCGCACCGCCCATCAGGCTCACGGTGGCGAGGAAGGCGCCCTTGCGGCCGAGGCGGTCGCCGATCACTCCGAAGATCAGGGCGCCAAGCGGGCGGAACGCGAAGCCCGCCGCGAACAGGCCAAGAGCCGCGATCAGCCCCGCCGTCGGGTTCAACCCGGCGAAGAAGACTTGTTGAATGGTGGTGGCCAGCGACCCGAAGATGAAGAAGTCATACCATTCGAACGCGGTCCCTGCTGACGACGCGGCGATCAGACGCGCCCGCGAAAGCTGTTGCTGCTCAGCCATTTGTCTAGCCCCCTATCCCCAGCCGCAGCGATAGCGGCTGGCTGGTTCCATGCAAGCTTGAGCGGCTCGCCCATTGCGGTCGGAAAGAACCAGGCCATAGTGCGACCATGACGGATGTAGATGCCACGCCGGTACCGGAGCGGGGTTTCGACCCCTACGCCAGCCCTTGCATCCGCAACTGTACGCTCGACCCGAGCGACATCTGTGTTGGCTGTGGAAGGACTCTGGACGAGATCCTCGAATGGTCTCAGGCTAGCCCTCCGCGCAAGCGCACGATCCGCAGCGCCGCTGAACACCGTCTCAGCGAGCGGGCGGCCTCCTACAGATCGCTGCAGGGGGAAGCATGAGCCGCCGGGACCTGTCCATCCTCACTCCGGACGGGAATGCGCGCGCCTTCCTGTTCACCCCGAGCGAAGGTGTCGGGCCGTGGCCTGCCGTGCTGTTCTTCATGGATGGCTTGGCGATCCGGCCCACTCTATTCGACATGGCGCAAAGGCTCGCGGATGCGGGTTATTCTGTCCTGCTGCCCGACATGTTCTGGCGGCTCGGACCTTATGAGCCGCTGGTCCCTGCAGAGGTAGTCGCCGATCCTCAGGTGATGAAGCAGACGTTCGAGCGGCTGTTTGCCTCAACCGACCCGGTTAAGTCGATGATCGACACGGCGGCGTTCCTCGAGTGGCTGGACTCCGAACCCTCAGCCGACACGACCCGAGTGGGAGCGATCGGCTATTGCATGGGCGGAGGCATGGCCCTGCGCGCGGCGGCGACTTTTCCCGA
>CBFGZJ010000305.1:0-2267 GCA_965653215.1 uncultured Sphingomonas sp.
CTTACAAGGTCGGGACGGCGACTCTCGAGGGGGTGCCGACCGACCACTTCGCCTTTCGGGAGGATGATGTCGACTGGGAGGTCTGGATCCAGTCCGGCGGGGCGCCTCTCCCTCGGAAGCTGTTCATCGTGGATCGCAATGATCCGGCCAAGCCGACGTTCACCGCGCGCCTGAGCTGGCAGGTCAACCCGACCTTCTCGGATGCCGATTTCGCCTTCGTGCCGGATGCCAACGCAAAGCGCATCCAGCTCGCTACCTACAAAGGAGAGTAAGATGCGGGGTAAACTGCACAGCATCGCGATGCTCAGCGCATTCGTCGGGTTGGCTGCATTCATGGCCCAGGAAGTCGATGCCCGTGGCGGGCGCGGCGGAGGCGGGCGGGGCGGCGGCGGCTTTAGCCGCGGCGGATCCTCGAGCATGAGCCGAGGTGGCGGCGGCGGCTTTAGCCGCGGCGGTAGTATGAGTCGCGGCGGTGGGATGAGCCGAGGCGGCAGCATGAGTCGCGGCAGCTACAGCCGTGGCAGCTATGGCGGGTCCGGGTTCAGCCGCGGCGGCAGCTACAGCCGTCCGGGCGGGGCGAGTTACTCGAGACCGTCAACGGGCCCAGGAATTCGCAATGCTCCCAGCGCGGGCAACCGGATGGCGGCGCCCAGTCGCGGTACGGGAGCGCGGCCAGGACAGTTGCCGAGCGGCGGCCGACCCGGAGGCGTCGGAGGGGTGGGCGGTACCGGCAGGCCCGGTGGTGTTGGTGGAGCCGGTGGTGTCGGGAAACCAGGCGGTGTCGGCGGTGTCGGCGGTGTCGGCGGTGTCGGCGGCGTTGGAGGAGTCGGTGGCGTTGGACGGCCGGGCCAAGGCGGCGGCGGCATTCAAAGGCCGGGACAGCGCCCCGGACAGGGCGGCGGCGGCATCAACAACAGCGGCAACCGTGGCGATATCAACATCGATCAAGATATCGATATTGATAACGACTGGGGCGGTGATTGGGACGGTTGGGGCGACTACCCGATCGGTGCGGGGATCGCGATCGGCGCGACTGCTGCCTGGGCGACCGCGATGGCCTACGGGTCTGCCTATTACGCGCTTCCGCATGGCTGCTCGCCCTACCCGTGGCACAGCTACACCTATTATTCCTGCGGCGGCGCCTGGTATCAGCCGCAATATGAGGGGGACACGGTGGTCTATGTGTCCGTGCCCGATCCAAACACCGTCAGCGTCCAGACGCCATAGTCCTGATGCGGCCGGATTCGAACCGACCCGCTCAGCCAGTGATGGGCGGGCGGTTTCCTCCTCCAATAAATCGGGGTTGAGCAATGACAACAGCGACGGCGGCTGCGGGTATGGATGAGTTCATGCCGGTTGCGGCAAAGGTTTATTCCGACCGGCAACGGCTGTTCCTGCTCTATTTCGTCGGCGCGCTCATCGACCTAGTGGTGCTGGGCCTGTTCGATCAATATTCGGACAAGGTGTTCGTCGACTCATTTTCGACGATGGTACTCGCGTCGATCCTGCTCCAGCTCTTGCTGAAGGCCACGATTGCCGTCGAGCATTGGGTCGCGGGCCACTTCCGAGGAAAAGAAGGAGGCTGGTGGAAGACGCTGCGGTTCTTCAGCGCATGGCTGGTTCTGTTCGGGTCCAAGTTCGTGATCCTGGAAGCCTTGGACATCGCGTTTGGCGACAAGGTTGCGTTCGAAGGCGTGTTCCACGGGATCGTCTGGCTGATCATTACCGTGGTGACGATGGTCATCGCCGAAGAGCTGGTCGTGCGCTTCTATCGAAAGCTCGCCTAAAGCTCTTATAGGATTTCACGGCCTTCGCCGAAGATGATCGATGCCTCGCGGCTCTCGGTCGGGCCACGGAACCCGCGCCATCCCAACTTGTCGCGCGCTTCCGCTGGAGTCAGGTGCAGCACATCCTCGAACTTGGCGGTGAACAGCATGTCCGACTGCTCGCCGATTTCATATCCGTAGCTCAGGTTGCGCCATAGGGTTGGCCACGCTGCCGGGTAGTGCAGCATGGTTCGGGTCATCCACGGGAACATGATCATCGAGTTGACCTGCATCAGGGTGCCCGCCAGCTCCGCGCCAAGATGACGGAAGCAATTCCCGGTGACCACGCCGGTTATGAAATATTCCGCGACGACCCCGAACCCGATTTCGCCCAAGATGTGATAAAAATCATGGGTCTGGCCCATGCGCAGGTTCCAGAAGTCGAGCGTGTTCGCCGGCTTCCAGTCAGGAGCGGAGCTTGGCCGCGCGGTCGCCTCGATG
>CBFGZJ010000306.1:0-2248 GCA_965653215.1 uncultured Sphingomonas sp.
CGCCTGGTATTATGACAGCGACATCGATGGCGGCTTCACCTACTGGCCCGATGGTCCGCAGGGCAATCCAAAGCAGATCTATGCGCCGATGTGGGGCCGTGCCGCCGTTGTCGAGAATGAGGTCATGTATCACGGCGCCAATGCTTGCGGCCCCGAAGACATGCGCAGGCCTGACGGCATGGCGATCAACTCGGTGATCGGAGCAGACCCGAATTCCGATGGTTGGCAGATCACCACCGACGGCAAAGTCATTCAGCAGTTGCCCGCTGATGAAATCCGCATGTTGTTCCATTGGGGCGCCGACATCTACATGGATCTGGACGAAATGACGGTGGCGCTCGATCACAGCGACGACCTGACGCACGAGCGGATCTTCGATGTGTACCTGTCCGAGCTGCGTGCGCGGGGCGTTCCGTTCAAGATGCCGACCGATCCGCTTCACGATCCGGAGTTCATTCAGCTTCTGACCAACGTCTTCGATCCCGGCCTCCCGGCGATCATGCCTGGAGAATATGGCCTCGCCGCTGAGTAGAACGGGGACACGGACTGGGCGAGGCGGCAGCTTGTGGTCGCCTCGCCCGAAGCGTTCGGTCTCAGCTCATCCGTCCAGCGCTAAAGGACATGCGGTGGACATGTTCCACGCTAACTCCAATGATGAGCATAGCGGCTTATCCGTCTGAGCTGACCATCACCGGAGCTTCCCGTCTGGAAAGATAATGCGGCGTTCGGTGATCAAACTCTCAGTCGCGATGCTGTTGCCGGCCCTGTCGATCGCATCTGCCTCGTCCGCCAAGCAGCCGCAGTGGGTCGCCGCCTACCAGTCCAGCCCGGCCGACTACGACATCAAGTTGCCGGCGGACGCCCAATTACCGGAATCTGCAAAGTCGTTCCTGACGGAGCGTCCGCCAGTTAGCGGAACAATTCGTGTCCGCTTTTCCGTAGCAGCGGAGGGCAAGCAGGTTCGCATCCGGTTTTCCAATGAGGAAGGCTCATCGCCCCTGACGCTGACGGCCGCAACCGTGGGGCGTGCCGGCGAAGGGTTCGACATGGCACCAGGCTCGGTACGACCGTTGACCTTTGGAGGCAGGCGCAGCGCCGTCATCCCTGCCGGAGCGCCCTTTCTGAGCGATCCCGTCGATTTGCCGGTTCTCACCGGCACAGGGCTGGTTGTCAGCACGAAGCTCGCGCAACCGCTTCAACTCAAACCATTCGGTTCGGTTTTGATGAGTGTCGCACCGGGCGACCAAACCGCCCGGGACCGCCTGAACAATGCGCAATATCTGCCCGGACGACCGCTCGTCAGTGGAGCGATGGTGCATTCAACCCGTTCGCCTCGGATCATCGTCGCACTGGGCGACTCGATCACGGATGGCAGCCGAAGTACGCCGAAAGAGACCCGCGGCTGGCCGGAAGAACTGGGGCGTCGCCTCGATAGCGGAAAGTCTGGCGAAGCGCCCATTGTTCTTAACGCCGGGCTGGGCGGCAACAGGGTGCTGGCGCCCGGCTCCGGCAAGTCTGCGCTCGCCCGCCTGGACCGCGACGTTCTGAGCATAAAGGGTGTGACGCACCTCATTCTGCTCGAAGGGATCAATGACATCGGTCTGTCCGGAAAAACGATGTACGGCGAGAATCCCCCGGTGCATGTCGCGGATCTCATCTCCGGGTATCGCCAGATCATCGCGCGAGCGCATGTGGAGGGCATCAAAGTCATCATCGGAACGATCATGCCCTTCGGAGGGGCCGATTATTATACGCCGGAAAAGGAGGCCATTCGCCTGGCTGCGAACACGTGGATCCGCACTTCCAAGGAACCGGACGCAGTCATCGATTTCGACGCAGCAACGCGCGACCCGAAAAGACCATCCTACCTCCGCCAGGACCTGCACCTGGGGGATCACCTTCACCCTAATGACGCGGGCTACAAGGCGATGGTCGATGCGATACCCGCACGGATCCTGGAGTAGCCGACCGCGCACTGCAATCAGGACTGGCAGGAGCGCCGCGGGCCGCGCGAATGAACTGATTTAGGCGAAAAACCTAACTCATGACCTCTTGAGGAACATGCCTTTTCAGGCAAATTCCTCTTCGAAGATGGTCAACGTGCGTTCGAAACGAGCGAAAAGCTCGTCGAGCTCTTCGGGTGTGATGATGAGCGGCGGGCAGAAGACGATCGTGTCGCCAAGAGCCCGCACGATCACGCCCTGGGTCAGGCCGATCGCCGCTAATCGCGCACCAGCCTTCGCCGCAG
>CBFGZJ010000307.1:0-2236 GCA_965653215.1 uncultured Sphingomonas sp.
GCGCGTTCGCGCAGTTTCGACGAAGGCACCACGCTGGACGTGCTGCAGGCCAGTCCCGACCGCGTCGATCCGCGCTGCCCGCACTTTGTCAGCGGAAATCTGGAAGCGATCACCGGATATGAGTTCAGTGCCGTCCTGGAAAATCCTGCTCTGTGGCAGGATCGCGTTCATGACGAAGACCGCGCCCGGGTACTCGCGGCGCTGGAGCAGCGAAATTCCACCGGCCGCTTCTCGGTCGAATATCGCTGGCGCTGTGCGGACGGGCAGTACCGCCACTTCCATGATCAAGCGGTGATGCTGACCGATGCGCAGGGTCAGCCGCTGGAGTTCGCCGGAACCCTCACCGACGTGACCGAACGCCGCTCACTCGAGAGCCAGCTGATCCAGGTTCAGAAGATGGATGCGATCGGGAAATTGACCGGCGGAATCGCCCATGACTTCAACAATCTCCTCGCCGCTGTGCTCGGTGGCCTCGGTATTCTCGAGCGCCGGGCCGGCCTGGGTGAGGAACATCTCAAAATTCTCGCCATGACCAGGCGCGCGGCCGATCAGGGCACTGAGTTGGTTCGGCGGCTGCTCGCGTTCGCCAGGCGGCAACAGCTTCAACCGGCGGCAATCGATCCGCAGGAGCTGGCGAGCGCGGTCGACGAACTGCTCAGCCATACGCTTGGGGGCCTGGTGCAGCTGGACTGGCGCCTGGACAAGGATGCGTGGTGCGCCTTCGCCGATCCGTCGCAACTCGAACTCGCGCTGATGAACCTCATCATCAACGCCCGCGACGCGATGCCCGACGGAGGAACGATCCGGATCAACGTCGAACATCACACACCGGCAGCTCAGAATGATCTGACGATTGCAACTGGCGAGTATGTCGTCTTCGCTGTGGAGGACGAAGGATCCGGCATCAGTCCCGACATACTGGAGAAGGTTACAGAACCATTCTTCACGACCAAGGAGGTCGGCAAAGGAACGGGCTTGGGATTGAGCATGGTGTACGGCTTCGCTCAGCAATCGGGCGGCGCGATCCGGCTGCGCAGCGAAGTGGGAACAGGCACCCGCGTCGAGCTATGGCTGCCACGCGCGCAGACCGCTCCCGTCCAACGGGACCGCAGCGCTCCTGAGCTGCCGGTCGGCGGACCGAGTCTCAACATCCTTCTGGTCGACGACCATGAAGAAGTTCGCGAAGCGACTGCGGGGATGTTCCAGGACCTTGGTCACAATGTCGTCGAAGCGAGCAACGGGACCGAGGCGCTCGAGCTTTTGCACAAGAATGGCATCGACCTGCTCGTCAGCGATTATGCCATGCCGCAGGTGTCGGGCACGGAGCTGGTCCGCGATGCCCGCACGCGCAAACCGGACCTGACCGCATTGATCATCACCGGATATGCCGACCAGCAGGAGATCGGCGATCTTCCAGCCGACGTCGTGGTACTTTCGAAGCCTTTCGACCTGCCAGCCCTGTCAGCAGCGGTCATCCAGGCGACGAGGCAGCGCCTGATTCAAAATGGGTCGTGAATTCGCGGGTGCGCTATGCTCCGGCGCGTTTCCGTGCGGTTCCTGGGAAACTACCCGGAACAATGACGGAGCGGTCGGCCAAGCCTTCATAGAGCAGCGCCAGTTCCTCATGAGCCTTGGCGGCCTGCGCATTCTTGGAGTGCTCGGCGGACTCACGCTCCTGACGCGCGCGATGACGAAAATATTCTATCTCTTCCGACGACATTCTCATCCCCCGAAAGGCGATCAAATTGGCGTTCTGGGTCGCCGGATTTTCATCTGGCCGCAATAGCTTAGGTTAACGGTGCGGCGGCACGTCCGGCGCGAGCCAATGGGAGTATGTTATGCGTAATTCGATCCTGGCATTGATGGCCGTGTCGGTGTCCGGGTGCCAGCCGCAGCCTACCGATCCGCGCGGCGTCGATCACGATGAGACTCTTCTGACCGTCTCCGCGACTGGAAGAACCGACAACCGCCCGGACGAGGCGCGCCTTCAGCTGGGAGTGCACTCGCTGGCGGCTACGGCCGGGGCCGCAAGCGCGGCCAACCGCGCGAAGATGGAGCAAGTGACCGGGGCCCTGGAGCGGCTCGGAGTGAAACCGGACGATCTTCAAACGCGCAGCCTCAATCTTCAGCGCATCGATTATGGCCGTGAACGCGGCCAGTTCCGGGCGGAAAATATCGTGGAAGTGAAGATCCGCGACATGAGCAAGGTTGGTGAGGCAGTCGCGGCAGTGACCGA
>CBFGZJ010000308.1:0-2232 GCA_965653215.1 uncultured Sphingomonas sp.
GATCTCCTCGGTCGTGAGTGCGCGGGGCATTTCGGTCGGCTGAGGAATGCCGTCGGGTCCGGGGATCGGGTCGGGGCAGGGGATCGCAGAAGGAGCGACAGTTTCGGCATGCGGCGCCTTATTCGCTCTGACTGCCGCACGGCCCACGTGCATCAGCTGGACAACGATCTTGCCGTCCTCACGGTGAACGGCGTCGGCAATCGCACGCCAGCCTTCCACCTGCTCTTCGCTGTGGATCCCGGGCGTTCGCCAATAGCCTTTCCCCGTTTCGGAGGGCTGGGTCCCTTCGGTCACGATCAGCCCGGCTCCGGCACGCTGGCGATAATATTCGGTCATGATCGCGGTCGGAACGTTGCCCGGGCCAGCGCGGTCGCGCGTCATCGGAGCCATGACCACGCGATTGGAAAGCTCCAGGTCGCCAAGGCGAACCGGCGAGAAAAGGTCAGCCATGATCCGAACTCCAAGCGCACTCTGACACTGGTTTGTGGTTCATCCAGTCAAATGCGCAGAAAATCAAGCCAGATAAAACGCATGTCGATTATCGGAGATTGAGCAGCGCCGGATCGCCGCCGCGTGCCGTGATGTTGATCGACAGCGACCGCTCGACAGAGTAGCGTAGAAGCGCATTGGGACCGCCGGCCTTTGGTCCGGTTCCGGACAGCCCTTCACCGCCGAACGGCTGGACTCCCACGACGGCTCCAATAATCGACCGGTTGACGTAGCAATTACCCGCCGGGACCGCTTCGCGGATGCGCTCGGCGAAGCTGTCGAGGCGGCTGTGGATTCCGAGCGTAAGGCCATAGCGCCGTTCAGCGAGCGCTCGAGCGGCTTCTTCGACTCGCTCCGGATCATAGCGGTAGATGTGGAGAATCGGGCCGAACACTTCTCGCTCCAGAAAGTCTGGTGCCGGCACGTCGGCGATGACCGGAGCGAAATAGGCGCCTTTGCTCCTGAGATCGCCGATGTCCTTCACCGCGATGATCTTCGCCTCCGGCTGCAACCGCGTGACATGGGCGTCGAGATCTTCCCGTGCATTTTCGTCGATCAGTGGGCCGACATCGGTCGCGGGATCAGCCGGGTCACCGACCACCAGCGCTTTCAAGGCCCCTGTCAGCATCTCGATCAGCTCATCCGCACTGTCATGCGGAAGATAGAGAGTTCGGAGCGCCGAGCAGCGCTGACCTGCCGAGCCGAACGACGACAGAATGACGTCGTCGACGACCTGCTCCTTGAGTGCAGTCGTATCGACGAACATGCCGTTCAATCCACCGGTTTCGGCGATCAGCGGGATGATCGGACCATCGCGCGCGGCAAGCGTGCGGTTGATCGCCCAGCCGGTTTCGGTGCCCCCAGTGAACGCCACGCCGTCGATCCCGCGATGGCTGGTGAGCATCGGCCCAATCTCGGAGCCGCGTCCGGGGAGTAGCGCCAGCAATGCTGGATCAAGGCCCGCCTGGTGGAACAGTCGCACCGCCTCCGCGGCAATCAGGCCGGTCTGTTCCGCTGGCTTGGCGACCACGGCATTCCCGGCCGCCAATGCTGCGGCGATTTGTCCGGTGAAGATCGCCAGCGGAAAGTTCCACGGCGAGATGCAGGCGAACACTCCGCGGCCACGAAGCTCTAGCTGGTTCAATTCGCCGACTGGGCCTTTGAGCATGGTCGGCCGCTCGAACTGCCGCTCCGCCAGGTGGGCGTAATAGCGGCAGAAGTCGATCGCCTCGCGGACTTCCGCCACCCCGTCGTTAAGGGTCTTGCCGCCTTCGAGCGCGAGCAGCGCAACCAATCGGTCAAGGTTTGCTTCAAGGGCGTCACCCATCGCCCGGAGCACCTTCCCACGATGAGCACCGCCCGCGCGATCCCAGGCGGGCTGTGCGGCTCGTGCAGCCGCGATAGCTTCATCGACGTGATGAGCCGTCGCATGAGTGAGTTCGCCAAGGACGAGCAAGAGGTCGCCGGGGCTAGTCACCGTGCGCGACTCAACTCCCGCATGAAGCTCCCCACCAACCATTGGGCCTGCCGCTAGAGGAGCGCTCACGATCGACCGGCGAGCTTCTTCGGCAGCCGTGCGCGACGCCAAGATGCTGTAGTCGCGGCCTTCGGGGTTGCGCCGGGACCGCCCGTACAGGCCCGGCGGAGCGGGAATCTGTGGATGACGGTTCGGCTTTGCCTCGACCTTGGCGACCGGGTCTCGCGCCAGCTCGGCCGCCGGCACTTCGGGATCAACCAGAGCGT
>CBFGZJ010000309.1:0-2206 GCA_965653215.1 uncultured Sphingomonas sp.
GGTCACCTCGGAGCGGGACTGGGCGTGGTGGAGCTCACGGTCGCAATCCACCATGTGTTCAACACGCCTGACGACAAGCTGATCTGGGACGTCGGCCACCAGGCCTATCCGCACAAGATCGTCACCGGCCGGCGAGACCGCATTCGCACCTTGCGCCAGGGCGGGGGCCTCAGCGGGTTCACCAAGCGGTCCGAAAGTGAATTCGACCCGTTCGGCGCGGCGCACAGTTCCACCTCGATTTCGGCTGCTATCGGCTTCGCTACCGGCAAGGCGCTGACGGGTGAGCCGGGCCGGGCGATCGCGGTGATCGGCGACGGCGCGATGTCCGCGGGCATGGCCTATGAGGCGATGAACAACGCCCAGGCCGCCGGAAACCGCCTGGTGGTGATCCTCAATGACAATGACATGTCGATCGCCCCGCCGGTCGGTGGTCTGAGGAACAGCCTGGCGCGGCTGGTCTCGTCCGGGAAATATCTCGGACCTCGCCGCTTCGCGCAGAAGCTGGCACGGGCGCTGCCGGGCCCGGTTCATCGCACCGCTCGGCGAGTTGAGGAATATGCGCGCGGCTTAATGACCGGCGGCACCCTGTTTGAGGAGCTGGGCTTCTATTACGTTGGGCCTGTCGACGGGCATAACGTCGAAGCTTTGGTCGAAGTTCTGGAAAATGTGCGTGACGCGGAGGAAGGGCCGATGCTGGTCCATGTCGTCACCACCAAGGGCAAGGGCTACGCCCCGGCCGAGGCCGCAGCGGACAAATATCATGGCGTCGTCAAGTTCGACGTCGTGTCCGGCAAGCAGCACAAGGCGCCGCCCGGCGGACCGCCATCCTACACAACCGTGTTCGCGGAGTCGCTTTCGGCCGAGATGGAGCGGGACCCGGCGGTCGTTGCGATTACCGCGGCAATGCCGTCGGGCACCGGGCTCGACAAGGTCGCCGCGCGGTTCCCATCCCGCACGTTTGATGTCGGCATTGCCGAGCAGCACGCGGTGACCTTCGCTGCGGGCCTCGGAGCGCAAGGACTTCGACCGTTCTGCGCAATCTATTCGACCTTCCTTCAGCGCGCCTACGATCAGGTCGTCCACGACGTGGCGATCCAGAATTTGCCGGTGCGCTTTGCCCTCGACCGGGCGGGGCTGGTCGGCGCCGATGGTGCAACCCACGCCGGCTCATTTGACCTGGCCTATTTGTGCACCCTGCCGAACTTCACCGTCATGGCCGCAGCCGATGAGGCGGAGCTGACGCACATGGTGCATACCATGGCGCTCCACGACAGCGGTCCGATTGCGGTCCGCTACCCACGCGGTGAAGGGCGGGGCGTTGCGTTGCCGCAACCGCCGCAGCAGCTGGATATCGGCAAGGGACGGATCGTTCGCGAAGGGCGGCAGGTGGCGCTGCTGTCGCTCGGCACTCGCCTGGCGGAAGCGGAGAAGGCTGCTGACCAGCTGAACGCAATGGGCCTGTCAGCGACGGTTGCCGACATGCGCTTTGCCAAGCCGCTGGACGAGGCATTGATCCGGTCGTTGCTGACCAGTCACGAAGTCGCGGTGACGATCGAGGAAGGCGCGGTCGGGGGATTTGGCGCTCATGTGCTCACATTGGCGAGCGATGAAGGGCTGATCGACGCCGGTCTCAAGCTGCGAACGATGCGGCTGCCCGACACCTTCCAGGACCACGACAAGCCTGACAAGCAATACGACGAGGCGGGACTGAATGCCGCCCAGATCGTCGATACGGTACTCAAGGCACTGCGGCGGAACAGTGTCGGGATTGAAGAGGGAGTTCGCGCCTGAGCAGGTCGAGGCGATGGCTTCGCCGGGCCCTGATCGGCTTTGTCGCGCTGCTGGTCCTGATTACCGTTCTGCCGTTCATCGAGACGGATGAATGGTGGGTACGGCTGTGGGATTTCCCGCGATTACAGATCGCGGGGTTGCTGCTCTTCGGGCTCATCCTTCTGGTGCTGGTTGGGCCACGACGCGGGCGAAGCTTCTGGCTACTTGCGGCCGCTGCGCCCGCCGCGCTGGTGTGGCAGTTGATGCAGGCCGCGCCTTATCTGCCGGGCTGGCCCAAGGAGGTTGCCAGCGCGACAACATGTCCGCGCGATAATCGTATCCGGCTGCTCAACGCCAACGTGCTGATGACCAATCGCGACTTCGGAACCCTGAGCGAGAAGATCGAACAGATCGACCCGGACATCGTGTTGCTGCT
>CBFGZJ010000310.1:0-2203 GCA_965653215.1 uncultured Sphingomonas sp.
GACTACGCCAGGGTGTGGAACAGCTTCTGCACGTCCTCGCCCTGCTCAAGCGCGAGATAGCCGCCGATGACGCCCTGCAGTTCCGGGAACTCGCCGACCAATCCAGTGACGAGATCGGCCTTGGCCAGCCGCGCCGCGAGTTCCGCCAGATCCGGATCACCGGCGACAATCCGCTGCTCGCACAGCCAGCGCGCCAGCTTCGCCACCCGCTCGACCTTGTCGGCGACCGTTCCCAGCTTTTCATGAAACACAATCTGGCCCAGCTTCGCCGCCTGCTCTTGCAGCGGAACCCGCAGATCATTCTCCCAGAAGAAGCGTGCGTCGCTGAGCCGTGCCGCCAGCACCCGGCGGTTGCCCTCGACGATCGCCGCGCCACCATCCTTCGCAACGATATTGGCGACGCACACGAATGCCGGCGCAAGCTTCTGCTCGGCATCGACGCAGGCGAAATATTTCTGGTTGGTGCGCATGGTGAGGACGATCACCTCGCGCGGCACATCGAGAAAATCGGCATCGAATTTTCCGAGCAGCGGCACTGGCCATTCGGTCAGCCCAGCATTTTCCTGAACCAGCCCTTCATCCTCGACCAGCTCGAGCCCGGCGGCCGCGGCCGCTGCCCGAGCACTTTCGCGGATCATCGCCTCGCGCTCGGAATGATCGACGATGACATGGCAGGCGCGCAGCTTCTCGATATAATCATTGGCGCTGCCGATGGTGATCGGGCCAGGATGGTGAAAGCGGTGGCCGAGCGTGGCCGCGCTGGACGTAACCCCCTCGATTTCGACCGGGACGATCTCTTCGCCCAGCAGCGCGATGATCGAATGCAGTGGTCGCACCCAACGAAGCGATGCGCTGCTCGCCGACGCCTCGCCCCACCGCATCGACTTCGGCCATGGGAAAGCGCGGACGATGCTGGCGATTGCCGGTCCAAGCAATTCCACCGCCGGACGGCCCGGGCGGTCAACCACGGCGAACCAGATACCGTCGCGCTCGACCAGCTGATCCTGCACAAGCCCGGTCTTGCGCAGGAATCCCTCAAGCGCTTGCGCGGGAGCGGTGGTGCGTGGCCCCTTGATCTCCTCGGACTGAGCCACCGTCTCCGTCGGCACTCCGAGCGCAATCAGCGCCAGCCGACGCGGCGTCGAGTAAGTGACGATCTCGTTCGCCTGCAGCCCGGACTTCGTCATCTTGTCGGTGAACAGCCGCGAAAGCGTGTCGCGCGCTCCCGCCTGCATCCGCGCGGGAATTTCCTCGCAGCGCAGCTCGAGCAGGAAGTCCGCGACGCTCGTCACGCTGCCCACCCCTTGCTCTCCATCCAGGCGCTGCACGCGCCCTTCGCCAGATCGCGGACCCGGCCAATATAGGCTTGGCGCTCGGCTACAGAGATTACCCCGCGCGCCTGCAATGTATTGAACACATGGCTAGCCTTGATCGCCTGTTCATAGGCGGCGATCGGAATGCCCGCTTTCAAACTGTTTTCGGCCTCAGCCGCAGCGCGCCGGAACAGGTCGAACTGAGACTCCGTGTCGGCCACTTCGAAGTTCCATTTGGACATCTGGCGCTCATTGTCGCGGAACACGTCGCTATAGCTGACCCCAGCGTCGTTGAAGCGCAGGTCGAACACATTGTCGACGCCCTGGATGTACATCGCCAGCCGCTCAAGCCCGTAGGTCAGCTCTCCGGCAACGGGCTTGCAGTCGAACCCGCCGACCTGCTGGAAATAGGTGAATTGGGTCACCTCCATCCCGTCGCACCAGCACTCCCAGCCAAGACCCCACGCTCCGAGCGTCGGGCTTTCCCAATCGTCCTCAACGAAGCGGATGTCATGCTCCAGCGGATCAATCCCGATCTCGGCCAGGCTCCCGAGATAGAGATCCTGGATGTCACCCGGGCTCGGCTTCAGCAGCACCTGGAACTGGTAATAGTGACCCAGACGGTTCGGATTGTCGCCATAGCGGCCATCGGTCGGCCTCCGGCAGCCCTGAACATAGCAGCAGTTCCACGGCTCCGGCCCGAGCGCGCGCAGCACGGTCGCCGGGTGAAACGTCCCAGCCCCCATCTCCATGTCGTAGGGCTGGAGGATTAGGCAGCCGCGCTCACCCCAATAGCGCTGGAGCGTAAGGATGAGGTTCTGGAAGCTGAGGCCAGGCACGCACATGTTCCCGATGCAATGGAGCGCCGCGGCTTTGGCGCAACATGCTGG
>CBFGZJ010000311.1:0-2190 GCA_965653215.1 uncultured Sphingomonas sp.
GACCGTAAATCGGCCGCGCGGTCAGAGCAGCCAGCTCGCTCGGGAGCTTCACGGCGTTGCAGGCGCGCGGATAGGCGAGGACCGCACGCCCGGTCCCGCGGGCCGCAACGAGCGCTTCGGCTCCCGGACCGATCACCGTTGCTGCGGTAATCGCGTTTGCCGCATCGGCTGGTGGAAGATTGAGCAGTTCGCCCGCCGGCCTTCGGGTTCCACGCTCGAATTGCTGAACGAACAACTCGCCGTGACCGCCATTCATGGCGGCAGCGACCTCATGATCGCCATCCATTTCCGCGGCGAGGAGGGCCAGCGACGACATGCCATGCACCGGAACGCCCCAGCCGATCGCCAGCCCCTGCGCGGCTGCAATCCCGACTCTGAGGCCCGTGAAGCTTCCTGGTCCGCACCCGACCAGGACCTGTTCCGCACGGCGACCATCGAGCAGGTCCGCGATCATGGGCGCGAGCCGCTCCGCGTGCCCACGCCCGATGATTTCATCTCGCGCGGCGAGGCAGGCGCCATCCGCCAGCAAGGCCATGCTGCAAGCTGCGGTTGACGTATCGATGGCCAGGATCACGCCGATCTCCTGCCTTGCGGGGCGCAGATTGGGCATTGAGTTGCCCACGGGCAAGCAAATTGTGACGGATTGACGTCAGACCGCTTCGACCGCCTCGACCTCGGGAACATAGTGGCGGATGAGGCCTTCGATGCCGCGCTTGAGCGTGATCACCGATGATGGGCAGCCGGCGCACGCGCCATGCAGCCCGAGGTAGAGCGTGCCGTCCTTGTAGCCGCGGTAGATGATGTCTCCGCCATCCTGCGCAACCGCTGGACGAACACGCGTTTCGATCAATTCCTGGATTTGCGCCACGATGTCGGCATCGGCAGGATCATCTTCGAACAAAGGTTCCGGAAGAACGTCGATGCCGGCCGCGGTACCAGGCCGGAATAAGGGAGTTTCGCTGACGAAATGATCCAGCATGATGGATAAAAGGTCAGGTTCTAGAGCCGCCCAATCCGCCTGCGGAAGCGCAGTCACCGAGACAAAATCGCGCCCGAAGAACACGCCTTCCACCTGACCCGTCGCGAGCAGCGCCTCGGCTAGCGGAGACGCCGCCGCGTCTTCGGCATTGGTGAAATCGCGGGTTCCACTCTCCATAACGACGCGGCCCGGTAGGAACTTGCGTCGCCGGATTGGGGGTCGGTTCGGTTTCGATCAGCATGGAGGCCATGTGGCGCTCCGGCGTTAAGCGATCAAGCCCCCAGGGGCGGCAGTCCCGCGACGATCCAGCCGGTCAGCACCACTGCCACTGCAATGCACAGAAGGGCGCGCGCCGCGCCAACACCGCGCATCGGCTTCGTGCCTTGCGGATATTCATCCCTGCCGGTGATCATCGCGCGGGTCAGCCGCCGCCCGCGCACAATGCGATGGAACAGGATGGCGCCAATATGCAGCGCGACAAAATAGAGCAGCAGGCTGAAGATCGACTCGTGCAGCTCGTGCGCGAGCGAAGCCGTGGTGGGGTCGACCAGGTGCGAGAGCGGTCCGCCGACAATCGCGCCGTCTTCCTCCTCAGCCTGGATGAGGCCCATCGCGACTTGGGCAATCAGCAGGGTGAGCATGACCACGACGCTGAGGGCGCCGAGCGGGGTATGGCCGATCTTCGACCAGTTGCGGCCGTGGGAGAGGTATCCGAGCAGCCCGCGTGGACCGCGGACAAAATAGTGAAACCGCGCCGTCGAGCTGCCGACAAAGCCCCAGAGCAGGCGGAAGATGAGCACCGCGACCATCGCATAGCCGGCGAGGAAGTGGACCTGCTCAACATGATTTTCGCCGGACCACCACAGCAGGCCGAACAAGAAAACCAGGAGCCAGTGCGTGATTCGAATGGGCAGGTCCCAGACCTTGACTGGACTGGTGGTGGGAGTGCCCGCCTTACTGATCACGGTCACCTTCGTTTGATTGCTCCAGCAGCCTGATGATGGCCGAGAAGTCCTTCCCTCCCGCCCCAGCGGCGATCATCCGTTGATAGAGCGCAGCAGCTTGGGCGCCCATCGGCACCTCGGCACTGGCGGCTTTCGCGGCCTGCATTGCGAGGCCTAGATCCTTCATCATCAACGCGGCGGCAAACCCACCTTCATAATCATGGTCGGCGGGGGTTTCGGGTCCAACTCCCGGAAGCGGGCAGTAGC
>CBFGZJ010000312.1:0-2181 GCA_965653215.1 uncultured Sphingomonas sp.
TCATGCCGGCATGGCGGATCGATACCACGACCTTCTGAAGACCTGGCGTGGCCTGCTGGCGCAGAATTTTGTGACTTGGCCGGAGGAGCCAGATCCGACCCGCTCTGATACCCACGCGTGGTCGGCGCACCCAACGAGTGGTCTACTGACACACGTCGCCGGGATCAGGCCGGCGGCCCCTGGGTTCGCTCGCGTGATGATCGCTCCGCATTTAGGTCCGCTCACACGCCTCGATGCGGCAATGGCGCATCCCGCCGGACTGATTGAGACAAACTACCGCCGGAGCGTTCGATACCTGGAGGCGGTGATTACACTACCGAGGGGGATTTCGGGCGAGTTCGCCTGGAACGGCGAGCGTAGAAGCCTTCGGCCTGGGCGTAATCGGTTCGTCGTCCGCTACAACGCTCAAGATTGAAGGTTCATGAGGCTCCACATAATGTCCGCAATGGGGTCGCTAGCGGACGTGCGTGCCTACCTGACCGAACGGCCGATTTCGGAGCGATCCGCTGCACGGACGAACAGCTGCTAGGGGCGCTTAGCGGTCAATGTCGGAGAGCTGATAGGAGACTCACGGAACAACAAATTTCCGCTCGATCAACTCGCGTGTCCATCGGAGCGTTTCGAGCGTCCCCGTAGGCTGGCTCTCCCAATAGCGAATCTCGTATTGTAAAGCATCGAGTTCAGCAATGACGCGGGCGGACAGACCGGGGATGGTGTGTTCGGCGCTTCGCACAAGGGCCGCAGCGAGCGCAGCGACCGTCAGGCGGGTTTCAGCGTCCTCTCCGAGTGTTGGCATTTCGATCTCCTTTAACTGCAGCAGCACGCGATGGCGGAGCGAGCCGCTGCAACTATGGCCGCAGCACCCACCAGTCGGGCCACCGCACCTTGGCTGGTGTCCGTGTGGAGGCAAGCACCGTGCGCTGCTGTTCGATCGTCAACTGGTTCGGCTTCATGCGCGCCAAAGCAGCCTCGACGATCCACGGCTTGAGCATCAACCGGACATTCTCTTTGCTGTATTGATGTAATCTCACGGCCATCCCGAGGTCCTCGACCACGCAGCAATTTCCGAATACTCGCCAGCAGATTTTGATCTGAATCTGCTCGGCGTTACGGACATTCCTGACCGCCCTTGCTTGCTCAATGCTGGCGAGTGACGCCCGCGCGGAGGCGCTGCATCCTTCGAGCCCTTTCTTGGTCAACTGGAGGATGAACGCCTCGGCCGCGGTGATCCGTCGCTCATGACCATTCTCGCGAACAGTCACCATCTGGCCAAGGACAGCCTGATAAGGAAGGTCATCGCGGCGATTGCGCGGCCGCCCGCGCGGGTTGCCGCTCCGGCCTTTTTGGAACCGGGTTGAGCGGGGCGGCTTGCCATAGCCGACCTCGTGCGCAGGCTGGCTCTCGATCTCCATTAGCGGCTCCGCCCAGGCATCCGAACGCTGGGGAAATCGCGGACGAAAAGATGGAGGTCGCGGTCCCTGGCATTGTCAGGCCGACGCCGGCCGGGGCGGCTCACCGCGGATTGCGCTGCCCACGGTTGGACCAGCAACGGCCGTGGACCGTTACGCAGCACGTCGTCCGGATTGTGGCAGAGGCTGTCGAGCAAGAGCATTGCCGCGTTGGCGCTGTCACTGTCATAGCTGATTGTCACCGGCGACGGCTTATGCTCCGTCTTCCGGGCTTTTGCTTGCAGCGCCTTTTCGCGCTTTTCGATCATCTTGAGGACCTGGCGTACCGCCGGCTTGCTGCCTTTCAGCGCCGCCTGGTAAGTCTGCAGCTGAAGCGCTTCGTCGACCGTCAGCTCGCGCTCGGCACCGTTCTGAGTGATCGTCAGGCGCTTGTCGAACACGATGTCGAACGTCGGAATCTTCTTTTCGATGAGGCTCCACTCGTGGCCGGCCGTTGGGATTGCCAGATTGCCCTTTGACGAACCGGGCCATCAGGCGGCTGCCTCAAGGTGGGGTGCGCGGCCGGTCAACTGGTGCCAGCGTTCGACCGCAACATCCACATACGCCGGATCAAGGTCGCAGCCCCGGAACCTGCGCCCGGTCCGCTCCGCCGCAATCAGTGACGTTCCCGAACCGAGGAACATATCAAATACCAGGTCGCCGCGCCTGGTCACGTCCTGATAGGCGTCGGCCACCATCGCGACCGGCTTCACGGTCGGATGAAGCGCCAGGT
>CBFGZJ010000313.1:0-2179 GCA_965653215.1 uncultured Sphingomonas sp.
AATTACAAGGAGCAGATCGTCGATGCGCCGCGAGTGGTCCGTGCTGCTCGCATCAGGGCGGAACTGAAGCCCGATGGCGCAATCGAAGGAAGTTTCTACGGCTATTACGACCTGGCCAGCTATTGGAGCTCGATCGAGCAGATGACCCAGAACGGGGCCAATCTGACGGGCGTCTCCTGCCCCGGCGTCAAGCGGGCAATCGACCGGCTTGCTGACGGGTACAAGGACAAGAAGACCGGGCGCTACACCGCCATTTCCTCGGCTTTTAATTTTTATGGCGTTCGTGCCTTCATCGTGCAGCCGAAGGAGGCACGTCGCAGCCAATGAAGACTTTTGTTCGTCGCGTTTTTAGCGTTCCAGTCATCGCTTCCTCCATCGCGCTGGCCTGCGCGTCGGCCAGCATTGCGCTTGGTGGTGCACAGGCGAGCGAGGTCGAAGGGGAAGTCCAGCCATCGGCGCTGCGCCGACTGACCGAGGCTCAGTATCGCCGGTCGATTGCTGACATCTTCGGACCCGACATCAAGGTCGTCGGCCGCTTCGAACCGGACCTGCGGGTAGAAGGACTGCTGGCGGTGGGCACCAGCGCGGTGTCGGTCAGTCCTGGCGGTCTCGAGCAATATGAACAAATCGCGCGCGACATCGCCGCCCAGGTGGTCGATGAAACCCATCGACCAACGCTGGTCGGGTGCGGTCCCGGCGCATCGGACCCGCAAGGCGCAAAATGCGCGCAGGCCTTTTTCGAACGTGTCGGTCCGCGGGTCTATCGCCGCCCGCTTGGTGCGGCGGAGAAAACCGGACTAGTCAACGCAACGCTCGCCTCGGCCAAAAAGCTTGGCGATTTTCATTCCGGCCTCGCCGCCTCTCTCGCCGGGATGCTGACGAGCCCGCAGTTTCTGTTCCGGATCGATGTTCCGGACCCGACCGGCAAGTCGATCGACGGCTTCTCGAAGGCAACCCGGCTATCCTATCTGCTGTGGAATTCGACACCCGACGCGGAATTGCTCGCGGCCGCCGCCGATGGGTCACTGAATCGCCCTGAAGGCCTTTCGAAGCAGGTCGATCGGCTGATGGCCTCGCCGCGCTTTGCGGATGGCGTGCGCGCCTTCTTTACCGATTATCTGCTGCTCGACGACATTGATAATCTCTCGAAGGACTTGCTGCTCTTCCCAGCGTTCACGTCGTCGGTTGGTGCACTGACGCGCGAGCAGACGCTCCGGACCATCGTTGACCTGTTGGTCGATCGTAATGGCGATTATCGGGAGCTGTTCACGAGCCCGCGCATCGCAATGAACCGTGCGCTTGGGCCGATCTACGACATCCCCGTCGCGGAGGATGACTGGTACATCCATGAATTCCCCGCCAGTGACCCGCGCCGCGGCCTGCTGACCCACGCCAGCCTCCTTGCGCTGCATTCCCACCCCGGTCGCACCTCGCCGACCCTTCGCGGCAAGGGCTTGCGGGAGGTGCTGCTGTGCGAAAAAGTACCGACTCCTCCAGCGAACGTGAACTTCGCAGTCGTTCAGGATGTGAACAATCCGACCTTGAAGACGACCCGCGCGCGACTGCAGGCGCACCTCGACGATGAGGAATGCGCAAGCTGTCACAAGGTCACGGATCCAATTGGCCTTGGACTTGAGCAGTTCGACGGCGCCGGCCAGTTCCGCACGCGCGAGCAGGGTGAAATGATCGATGTGACGGGGACGTTCGAGAAGGCGGCGTTCAATGGTGCGGCCGATCTTGGCCGGCTGTTCGCGAAGAGCGAGCAGGTCAATTCCTGCCTCGTCCGCTCACTCTGGCGTTACGGCAACGGACGTGATCCGCAAGCTGCCGACATGGCCGATATCGAGGCCCTCACCGGGACGTTCACGGCCGGCGGACATCGGGTGAAGGCCCTGATCCGGGCGCTCGCGCTCGATCCCGATTTTTACACCGTTCGGGGAGTGCGGCCATCGCCGGTGGCGACACGCACCCAATCCAAACAGAGAGGAGCCCGCTCATGAGCAAGGGATTTTCGCGTCGCAGCTTCCTGTTGCAAGGAAGCCTTGGTGGCGTCTCCCTGGCGGTAGGAATTCCGCTTCTGGACATGTTCCTCAACGACAGTGGCACGGCCTTCGCGGCCAAGCTTGGCGGCGGCCGTTTACCGGTGCGGTTCGGGACGTGGTTCTGGGGCTGCGGAATG
>CBFGZJ010000314.1:0-2146 GCA_965653215.1 uncultured Sphingomonas sp.
GTCCCGCGCGAGCTGTTGCCGCAGGCGATCGCGCTGTCGTCTATCTCCTGGCAGGCAGGAGCGGTGATCGGCCCCGCCTTCGGCGGCTACATGTACGCGATTGCACCGGCGATGCCTTATTGGACTAGCGTTGTCCTGTTCACGATCTCGCTGGCGAGCCTGATGTTGATCGGACGGATCGAGCGGCCGACGCATGCTGCATCGCTCAGTCATTGGCAGCGTATCATCGAGGGGCTGCGCTACGTCCGCTCCAACCGCTTCGTGCTGGGCGCAATCTCGCTCGACCTGTTCGCCGTTCTGCTTGCGGGCGCGACCGCGATGCTCCCCGTCTACGCGCGGGACATCCTTCACACCGGGCCGGAGGGATTGGGTCACCTGCGCGCAGCACCCGCCGTCGGAGCGATCCTCACCGCCGCCTGGTTCGCCTTCCGGCCGCTGAAGAATGATGTGGGGATCAAGATGCTGCTGGCAGTCGCTGTGTTCGGCGTGGCGACCATCATCTTCGGCCTGTCCCGCTCCATGCCCCTGTCGCTGTTGTGCCTCGCCATCCTGGGAGCCGCCGACATGGTGTCGGTCTATGTTCGCCAGTCACTGATCCAGCTCCGCACGCCCGATGCAATGCGGGGCCGTGTCGGCGCGGTGTCGACGCTGGCTATCTCCGCTTCCAATGAACTGGGCGAAGCGGAGTCGGGCTTCCTCGCGGCTGCCATCGGCCCGGTCGTTGCGGTAGTGGCTGGCGGGATCGGCGCAATCGCGATAGTCGGGCTGTGGTGGCGCTGGTTCCCCGAGTTGCGCCTTGCCAAGACTTTCGACGCTCCGGCTCCCGCCGATGCGGCCACAACAGGAGGCTAGATCATGAAGGCCAACACCATCCTCGACACCGTCGGCAACACCCCGCACATCCGCATCAACCGGCTGTTCGGTGACAGCGCCGAAGTGTGGACCAAGTCGGAACGATCCAATCCAGCGGCATCGATCAAGGACCGGATCGCGCTGTCGATGATCGAGGACGCCGAAAAGGCGGGTAAGCTCAAGCCGGGCGGAACCATCATCGAACCGACCAGCGGCAATACCGGCATCGGTCTGGCAATGGTCGCCGCAGTGAAGGGATACCGCCTGATCCTTGTCATGCCCGACAGCATGAGCATCGAGCGCCGCCGGCTCATGCTTGCGTTCGGGGCTGAGTTCGACCTCACCCCGCGCGAAAAAGGGATGAAGGGCGCGATCGAGCGCGCGCAGCAGCTTATCAGCGAGACCCCAAACAGCTGGATGCCGCAGCAGTTCGACAATCCGGCCAATATCGACGTTCACGTCCGTACGACCGCGCAGGAAATCCTCGCCGACTTCCGTGACGAGCCGTTCGACGCGCTGGTTACCGGCGTCGGCACTGGCGGGCACATCACGGCGTGCGCCCGGGTACTAAAGCAGGCCTGGCCGAACCTGAAGGTGTTCGCGGTCGAACCCACTCTCTCGCCGGTGATCAGCGGCGGCCAGCCGGCCCCTCATCCGATCCAGGGGATCGGAGCGGGGTTCATTCCGGTCAACCTCGACGTCTCCGTGCTGGACGGGGTGATCCAGGTCGCGCCGGAGGACGCCAAGGAAATGGCGCGTAGAGCAGCGCGCGAAGAGGGCCTCCTGGTCGGGATTTCCTCGGGCGCAACCCTAGCGGCCATCGCACAGAAGATTCCGGAGCTGGGCGGCAAGCCGCGCGTCATCGGATTTAACTATGACACCGGCGAGCGCTACCTCTCGGTGCCCGACTTCCTTCCAGAAGAGTCGAAATAGCAAGCAATTAAGGTCCGATTTTAAGGACCCGTTTACTCGCCATCGGATAATTAGCCCTGTCCAGTTCAGGGGCCAGTGTTCGATGGCGAGAGCGCGTTTCGCGGTAGCTAAAACAGCAGGGGACGCGCAGAGGGCCTCGGTGCGCGAGGCGATCCTTTTCGACCTCAGCCCCGCCGAAAGCGCGGACACCCTTGCACTGACCGGACAACGGGTTGCCGCGCTCGATCATGCACCGCTGCTGCTCGGGACGACTCACCTGGTTTGTGGCCTGATGCTGGCGCTGGTCTGCAATGGAGCGGTCCCGCTCAGCGGCATGAACTCGGTGCTCGCGCCCTTCCTCGGAGTGCTGCTGCTCGATGCG
>CBFGZJ010000315.1:0-2133 GCA_965653215.1 uncultured Sphingomonas sp.
GGCTGAGCTCGGACTCGACCACATCGTCGTAACGAGCGTCGACCGCGACGATCTTCCGGATGGTGGAGCATCGCAATTCGTCAAGGTCATCCAGGCGCTTCGGCGGGAAACTCCGGACACCACGATCGAAATCCTCACGCCTGACTTTCGCAACAAGTCACAGGCGGCGGTGGAAGCGATCGTGGAGGCGGGTCCGGATGTCTACAATCACAATCTCGAGACTGTCCCGCGGCTTTATCCGACCATCCGTCCGGGCGCGCGCTATTATGCGTCGCTTCGCCTGCTCGAAAGCGTCAAGCGCCACTCGCCCAAAATCTTCACCAAGTCCGGGGTGATGGTGGGCCTGGGCGAGACCCGGCTCGAGCTTCATCAGGTGATGGACGACATGCGATCGGCCGATGTAGATTTCCTGACGATCGGCCAGTATCTCCAGCCGACACCACGCCACGCGACGGTTGAGGAGTTCATCACGCCCGCTGCGTTCAACGCCTATGCGGCGATCGCCCGGGCCAAGGGGTTTCTGCTGGTCGCCTCATCGCCACTGACCCGGTCGAGCTATCATGCGGGCGATGACTTCCGGAAGATGCAGGCCGCGCGGGCGTCAAAGGCGACGGAACGGGCGTAGGCATGCCGCGCCACTCGGAAGTCCGTCATCTCCCCTATACGCAAGAGCAGCTGTTCGAGCTGGTCGCGGACGTCGCCCGGTACGACGAGTTCCTGCCCTGGGTGGTGGCTGTGCGGATCCGCTCCTCCAGCGAAACAATGATGATGGCCGACCTGGTTGTCGGCTTCAACGCGTTCAAGGAACGCTTCACGAGCAAGGTTACCAAGGAGCGGCCGGACCGGATCTGCGTCGATTACATCGAAGGTCCGCTCAAGTTTCTTCACAACGAGTGGCGGTTCGTTGCCGCTCCCGGCGGCGGCACGGACGTGCATTTCACCGTGGACTTCGCGTTCAAGTCGCGCATCTTCGAAACACTGGCCGGGCAGATGTTCGATCGTGCGCTTAGGCGGATGACAGGCGCGTTCGAGGCGCGAGCAGCGGAACTTTACGGGATGAGCAGCTCGAGCGCACAGAGCGCCGCCTGAAGCCGGATCCCGGCGCGCCCTTCTGACGCATCGAATAGCTTGCTGTCCGCCTCGTGCGTGTCCGCATCGTCGAGGGCGGTAGCGCGGGCGAAAACCACCGTTCCGACCGGCTTCTGCTCGCTCCCACCTTCGGGGCCGGCAATACCGGTGCTCGCGACGGCCACATCGGCGCCGGATTCTTCCAATGCCCCCTTCGCCATTGCCCAGGCCGTCGCCACCGACACCGCCCCGAACGTATCAATCACGTCCTTGGCGACGTTCAGCCGACTGATCTTCAAATCGTTCGAGTAGGTGACGAACCCGCCCTCGAATACGTCCGAAGCGCCGGGAATCTCCGTCAGCGCCGCCGAGACAAGGCCTCCGGTGCAGCTTTCGGCAAGCGCAATGCGCCGGCCGGCGCGACGGTTGGTCTCGATGACCTCACGAGCCTTGTCGACCAGCACGGGCGGCAGCAGGTGGTCCGTCATAGGCCCGGCTCCATCCGGATCGTTGCCACGGCTTGCGCGGCAATTCCTTCACCCCTTCCGGTAAAACCCAGACCCTCGGTTGTGGTTGCCTTGATACTGACGGAGCCGGGCGCAATTGACAGGATCTCGGCAACGCGTGCCTGCATTGGCTCCCGATAGGGACCGACCTTGGGTGCCTCGCAGATGATGGTGCAGTCGACATGGTCGATGATCCCGCCACGATCGCGGATAATCGCCGCGGCATGGGCGAGGAACAAGCAGGACTCCGCACCCTTCCATTGCGGATCGCTCGGCGGAAAATGCTGGCCGATGTCACCCAGCGCGGCGGCCCCAAGCAAAGCGTCGGTGATGGCGTGCAACACGACATCCGCGTCGCTGTGACCAGCGAGTCCGCGATCGTGAGGAACCGCAACGCCGCCGAGCATCACCGGTCCCTCACCGGAAAAGCCATGGACGTCGAACCCTGACCCCGTACGGCTCACTAGCAGCGCTGACTGCAACTGCTCGGCGCGAACCCAGTCCTGCTCGGTCGTGATCTTCTCCAGCATCGGATCTCCTTCGACCGTTGCGACCTTGA
>CBFGZJ010000316.1:0-2131 GCA_965653215.1 uncultured Sphingomonas sp.
CTCGGATCCCAGCGGTCCCTTCCTCTCCTCCCCTGAGATCATCGTCGACTGGGCTCCGGCCGCATGGCTGTACAATGCGCTCCACATCGATCGTCTGGAGGCTGATCGAGTGACTCTGGCACGCCTCCCAAAGCTTCGGCCGTCCGCGCGCAAAGGTCCGATTCTCCCGGACTTCGACATTCATATCGGCCAACTGAGAATCTCCCGGCTTGAACTCCAGAAAGGTGTGAGCGGGACTCCACGTACCGGCCGGGTGCTCGGAAGTGCTGAGATCCGGGCCGGCCGGGCGATGATCGATCTTGCCGCCGTCATGGATCGTGGCGGTGATCGGCTAGCCGCGCGCCTCGATGCCGAGCCGGACCGGGACCGGTTCGACGTCGAAGTGCGGCTTGCCGCGCCTGCCGATGGTGTCGTTCCAAGCATCGTGGGAGTGAAGCGCCCGATCCGACTGGTTGTGGGAGGCAATGGCACTTGGAGCCGGTGGCGCGGGAGAGCAGCGCTCGATCTTTCCGCCCGTCCGGCGGCACGGCTCGCGCTCGGGGTCGACGAGGGACGTTATCGTCTGCAAGGACAGCTAGCGCCCGCGCCATTCGTCAGTGGCCGGTTGCGGCGGCTCACCGCTCCCGTGATCAACGTTCGCGGTGCTGCTACTCTCGAGCAGCGGCAACTCGATGGCCGTCTCACTTTGGCTTCTCCCGCGCTCCGTGCAGTCGCGAGCGGTACGCTCGATCTTGCCGGGAACCGGTACAAGGGCGTGAACCTCGGGGTCGATCTGCTGCAACCGCCGGCGCTCTTCCCCAACATGCGCGGCCGGCAGGTACGATTGGTGTGGACGCTCGAAGGCCCGTTCGCTCGCGCGACTTACGCCTACCGGCTGAAGTCGCCGCAGGTCTCCTTTGACCAGACGGGGTTTGTGGATGTGGTGGCGGAAGGCCGCGGCCGTTTGAGCCGGTGGCCCATGCAGGTTCCACTGCGCCTGTCAGCGAAAGCGGTGACCGGGGTCGGCGATGTTGCGGGGGAAATCCTCGCGAGCGTCAAACTTCAAGGGATGCTCGCAGTCACGCCCAAGCTGGTTCGCGGCGACCGGCTCGTCCTGACGAGCAACAAGCTGAAGGCGCGTGTGTCGCTGCTGATCGATCTGGTCACGGGCGAGTTTGACATCCTCCTGTCTGGGGGAATGACCCGCTATGCAATTCCGGGTCTCGGCATTGTGGATGTCGAGACGGACCTGCGGGTCGTTCCGGGCCCCGGAGGAAAAGGTTCGCGGGTGCTCGGCACTGCGAAAGCGTTGGTGCGGCGGCTCGATAATAGCCTGTTCCGAAGCCTGACCGAGGGGCTTCCCCGGGTCGAAGCGCGGCTGGAGCGCATGCCGGACGGAATCTTGCGCTTCACCGATCTTCAGCTGTTCTCGCCCTCCTTGCGGTTGAGTGGCGCGGGTCTGCGCCGGCGGGATGGCACCTTCAGCATCGAGGCGCGCGGGCGGCAGCGGTCCTATGGCACGCTCCGGCTCCAGCTGAACGGGCGGATTGAACGCCCGCAGATCGATCTGCTCCTCGATCGCCCGAACGAAGCAATGGATCTTCGCGACGTTCGCTTGCTGCTTGGGCCGACCGTCGCAGGCTACGACTATCAAGCGAGCGGGGGGTCGGCGCTTGGGTCATTCACGAGCCGCGGGCAGATCCTAATTGCGCCGCGCGAGCCGACCCGGATCGCAATCCAGGCGCTCGATGTCGGCGGTACGACGGCCGAGGGTCTGCTGCGCAGCGTAGAGGGCGGGCTGAGCGGTCGGCTATCGTTGGCCGGGAACATTGCGGGTGAGCTGCTGCTGCAGCCGGTGGGCGCGGACCAGTCGATCGAAGCGCATTTGACCGGCACCAATGCCCGTTTTTCCGCGCCAACCGATATCGCGGTTCGGCGGGGACGCATCGATGGTACGATCCTCCTGACCAAAGCCGGAACGACGATCGATGGGACTGCGTCAGGGCAGGGGGTGACGATCGGCGCTGTCCAGCTCACCCGGTTTGCTGCCAATGCCAAGCTGCGCGACGGCGCGGGGCAAGTTCGGGCCACTGTGGCGGGGCAGCGGGGCAGCGGGTTCCAGTTCGCCGCGCTGGCCGATGTTTCTCCGGAT
>CBFGZJ010000317.1:0-2067 GCA_965653215.1 uncultured Sphingomonas sp.
CAGATGCGGGATGCCCTGGTAGACACTCAGTTCGAGCATCTTCGGATCGATCATGATCATTCGGCACTGATCCGGGCTCATCCGGTACAGCAGCGACAGGATCATGCAGTTAAGGCCGACCGATTTGCCGGATCCGGTCGTTCCCGCGACAAGCAGATGCGGCATCGGCGCGAGATCGGCGATAACGGGATCACCGGCGATATTCTTCCCGAGGATCAGCGGCAGCGACATGTTCTGGTCTTCGAACGCGCGGCTGCCGATCAATTCCGACAGGGTCACGGCTTCGCGCTTCGGATTGGGCAGTTCGATTCCGATGACGCTACGCCCCGGGATGGTTGCGACGCGCGCCGATAGCGCGGACATGTTCCTCGCGATGTCGTCAGCGAGCTGAATCACGCGGCTGGCCTTGATCCCGCTGGCGGGCTCCAACTCATACATGGTGACCACCGGCCCCGGACGAACTTCGACGATGTCGCCCCGGACATGGAAATCTTCGAGGACCGACTCGAGCAGCCGCGCATTGCGCTCGAGCCCAGCGCGATCGACCTGCATCCGACCTCCATCAGGCGCACGTGCCAACAGGTCGATCGACGGAAGATTATAGTCGTCGCCCAGCGCGAGGCTCGGCTGAGCCGCCGATCGTCCGCGCTTGTCCCGTCGGGCTGGTACGGGAGCAGGCGCGGGCTCGCTGACCGCGACTGCCGGGCGAGAGCGTGGCGGAGCGGCGGTCCGTTCCTCGCGCGGCTCAACCGATCGGCGGGCAGTTGGCCGAGGCGAATGTTCGCGCTTGCGGAACCATTGGCTGATCCAGGCTCGTTCTTCCGGACGCAGCGCAAGACCGAGATAGGTCAACAGCAAGCCCGCGACCGCGAGGACAATCAGCAATGAGATCCGCAGCGGCGCTGCGAAGCCCTGATCGGGAAGTTGAGCAATCCCCGTCTCGATTCCGCGCGCTCCGGCAAGACCGAGCGCCCCGCCCCAGCCCGCGGGCAGACCGGAAACCGCCGAATCTCGCGCGAGACCGAGCGAAATACCGATCAGCACCACTCCAGCGAGCGACAGCAGAACCCCGCGGCCGAGCCGTCCCGCCGACTGCAAGCGGGCTAGTCTCACTCCAGCCAGAAGGATGATCGGTAGAAGCAACGCTGCGGCGAGCCCAAACAACAGCAGCAACATATCGCTGAGGTACGCGCCGGGCACACCGAGCCAATTGTCCGGTGGGCCAGCAGCGGCCGTGGAGAAGCTGGGATCAACGGTGTTGTGGGTTGCCAAGGCAGTCGCCGCCGCGATCGTCCCGCCAATGATCAAAGCCCCGCCGCCGCGGATGCAGAACCGGCGAACCGACTGCAGCAGCCGTTCCTTCCAGTCAGGACCAAGGTCCTTTCGTTGAGCCCGCACCGCCGCGGTCGCCATGACGTTCCCCCCGGACGAAGTCGCGGCGTCACAATGCCTTGCGCGAGCGGCGGGAGCAAGCGGCGGAAGGACGTGCTGCCACCTCGATTTGATCGCCGGAAGTGGCTAATCCCATCCCGATGGATCGCGCGGACGTCATCATCTTCGGCGGTGGACTGGTCGGGCTCACTCTGGCCGCCGCACTGGATTCGAGCGGCATCAGCGCAATCGTCGTCGATCCGGCCGATCCCAAATCCAGAACTTCGGCCAAATTCGACGGACGGACCAGCGCTGTCTCCTCAAGCTCGCGACGGATGCTCGAGATGCTGGGAGTCACGGAGCACCTCGCGGCGGCCGGCAATCCGATCCGCGCGATCCGAGTAGCCGACGGGCTGAAGGCCGGAAGCATTACCTTCCAGCCCGATGATGATGAGCCGCTCGGCTGGATGCATGAGAACCGTCACCTGCGCGCCGCGCTTCAGGCACGAGCCGAGGCTGGCAAGAACAGCTGGCTAATGTGGACGGCAACGCCTGCTCGCGTCGACCGCAACGAGCATGGCGTCGAGGTCGTCCTCACCGACGGACGCCGCCTGGCGGCACCGCTGCTGGTCGCGGCCGAGGGGCGGAACTCACCGATGCGTGAGGAGGCGGGTTTCAAGGTCGCACGCTGGCGCT
>CBFGZJ010000318.1:0-2050 GCA_965653215.1 uncultured Sphingomonas sp.
AACTTCTTGACCGTTTCCGGGATCGCTGCAACGCGCCGCTCACCCCCGGCTGTCTCCTTGAGAACAGCAATCTTCATGCAGCTATCCTTCAATCGCTGATGATCAACATCACCACGTAGGCGACGATGGCTGCGACGATTGCGCCCCACTTTAGCAATTTGATGAAAGCGAGATAGTTGCGACGATGCGTGTGCAGCTCGACGCTGTTCTCGTTATTGGCTGTCTCGTCGGCTGCCATCGCTAGACCCCTCGTTCATTGAATTGGCTGCCCCATAACAAGGCTCAGTGCCTCCCCCAAGCCCTAACCGCTTTAAGCCCGCCTTTACTCCTGCGCGCTAATGTCGCGCGCCCAGAGACTGTTCGTTCCTTATTGCTCATCAACGCCGATGCCGGCGAGCGCCGCCTGGTATCCGCGGTTGCTGCGCGCGCGGGCTGGATCGTGATTGGCGCGTCCACGGACGAAATGGCGCTGGAATGTCTGTCCGGCCAGCATGGTCAGGAAATTGAGGCCGCACTACTCGGAAGCTGGGACTCGAACCGCGGTCCGGAGACCATCCGGCAGCTTCGCGGCGTTCGTGCCTCGCTTCCAGTGATCGTCCTTGCGGGCGAGCCAGGTGCCGGTGCCGCGATCGAAGCGATGCGGGCGGGCGCATCGGACTTTCTTGCCCGGCCAGTCGCTCCCGAACGGCTGCTCGATGCCCTCGCTGTTCATTCCGATCGCCGCCGCGCAACTGGTGAACTTGCGCCGCTAGCGGAAAAGCTTGCGCCGGCCCTGTCCCTGACTTCCGCGCCGCTCTCGCCATTGCCGCCAAGGCGGCGCGCAGCCGTCTTCCCATCCTGATCATCGGTGAGGCAGGTAGCGGCAAGGAAACCGTAGCGCGCGCCATCCATGCCGCCAGTCCGCGTGCTCGCGGTCCATTGCTTCAGGTCGACTGCAAGGCCGTTGCCGCCAACATCATCGACAGTGAGCTGTTCGGCCATGTTGCCGGGGCCTTTCCAGGCGCATTCGCGGAACGCATCGGAAAGCTGGTCGAGGCCAATGAGGGCACGCTTCTGCTCGACGAGATTGGAGCACTTCCGGTCGACACGCAGCAGCAACTCGACCGGGTGCTGGCGACGGGTGAAGTGCGGCCGGTCGGATGCAACGGCAGCAATTCCGTCGATGTGCGCGTCATCGCCACGTCCAGCCGGCCCCTGCCGAAGAATTTCGACCCCGGGCTTGCCGAGCGGGTGAGCGGGATCACCGTCAACCTCCCCCCCCTGCGTGATCGCAGCGGGGACATCCCGTCACTGGCACGCCATCTGCTGGAGCGGGTGGTCAAGCAAACGGGGCAGAAGTCCCTGTCGATCAGCAATGACGCGCTTGCGGTCCTGATGCGCTACGGCTGGCCTGGAAATGTGCGTCAGCTGAACAGCGTCTTGTTCCGTGCTGCTCTGCAATCCGAGAGCGCAGCGCTCACTGCCGAGGACTTTCCGCACATTGCCATCCAGTCACGCTTTTCGAACCGGGTCGGCGACCGTCCAACCCAGCTCAGCAAGGCATCGAGCGATGCTGCGCTAGCCGCGCAGCCGGGGATCACCCTGTTCGATGCCGAGGGTCACCTTCGGACGCTTGAGGAGATTGAAGCCGACGTCATCCGGCTGGCGATCGGCCACTATCGCGGGAGAATGACCGAAGTGGCGCGGCGGCTGGGGATCGGCCGGTCGACCCTGTACCGCAAGCTCGGCGAACTGGGGATCGACAACGCCGCCTAAAGTCGGGGAGTCAGTGCCGAGTCGCGTAGTCCTCGCCACACGTGAAGCGCCTGGACGGACTCGAATACGTCATGAGCGCGGACGATCTGGACACCCTGCTCGAACGCCTTGAGCGCAAGGCTGATGCTTCCGCCGAGCCGCTGATCCGCAGATGCCTCGGCGGACAGAGCGCCGATCAGCCGCTTGCGGCTGGCCCCGAGCACCATTGGGCAGCCGAGAGAGTGAAACAGGGCCAGGCCATTCATCAGCTCGAGATTATGCGCGACTGACTTGCCGAAACCGATGCCCGGATCGA
>CBFGZJ010000319.1:0-2046 GCA_965653215.1 uncultured Sphingomonas sp.
TGGTGACCCCTACGGGACTCGAACCCGTGTTTTCGCCGTGAGAGGGCGACGTCCTGGACCGCTAGACGAAGGGGCCGCTTGCGCGGAAGCGGCGCATATGTGGGCTGCGTTACGTGCTGTCAATCACGCGGTCCGGCGCAGTTGCTCGCGAGCAGCCATCCAGTCGCTGATGAGCGCCGCGATCCGCTCGGCGGCGCGTCCATCGCCGTAGGGCAGCGCCGGACGAGCCATCGCGGCGCGATGCTTCGGGTCGTGGAGCAGTCGCCGCACCTCATCAGCGATCAGGCGCGGGTCCGTCCCGACCAGCGTCATGTTGCCGCTGGCGATCCCCTCCGGGCGCTCGGTTTTCTCCCGCAGAACAAGCAGGGGCACGCCGAGGGCCGGGGCCTCTTCCTGCACGCCCCCCGAATCGCTCAGGACCATGTCGGACTCGCGCATGGCCTGGATCATCCCGCGATGCTCAAGCGGCGGGCACAGCCGAATGCCGGGTTTACCATCGAGCATCCGCGTCATCGCGCTTGCAGTTCGCGGGTTGGGATGAAGCACGAAATCAATCGCGACCCGCTCGCTTTGCGCAATATGCTTCAGTGCAGCGGCAACATGCTCAAGCGGCGGCCCCCAATTCTCACGCCGGTGGCAGGTGACGAGCAGCCGAGGCGGCTCTCCCATGCTCCGCTGTTGCAGGACAGGCAGCGTACCCAACATCCGCAGCAGCGCATCGATGCCCGTGTTACCGGTGACATGGATGCTGCCCGGAACGTCCTCGCGCCGTAGGTTCGCCGCGCTGGTCTCCGTCGGAGCGAACAGCAGATCGGCGCGTGCATCAATTTGGACCCGATTATCCTCCTCGGGCCAGGGCATGGACGGATCGAAGCTACGCAGCCCGGCTTCGACATGAGCAACCGGGATGTCGCGTTGGAACCCGGCCAGTGCGCCGCCCAAGGCGCTCGACGTGTCGCCCTGAACTACGATCAGGCTCGCCGATGCGATCAGCGGGCCAACCTGCTCAGCGACCGCCGCGCTATGGTGGCGCGGATCGCCACCGCCCGGACAGCGGACTGTGCTTACGGGTCCGCCGATGCCGAAGTCGCTGGGATCAAGGCCAGCATGCTGGCCGGTCAGCAGGATCTTGGGCGGGAGGCCGCGAGATGAGAGAGCCTCGGCGACAGGAGCAAGCTTGATCGCTTCGGGGCGGGTTCCGACGATCAGGACGATGTCCGAACCCACCTTCAGGTCAGCCGATCAGCGGAAATTGTCGGCGTAGGCCTGGATCTTCAGCGTGACCGGCGCCGCTGGCACGATGTGGTAATCATAGCCGTGACGCGTGGCATAGGCGATCGCCTCATCCTGGCTGGGAAAGGCTAGGCGGATCTGCGTCTTCGTGTCGCCCGAGCCGTTCCAGCCGGTCAGCGGATCGGGACGCTGCGGCTCGCTGCGTTCGAACTCAAGCAGCCATTGGCCGGTCCGGGCCCTGCCGGACTGGGTGGTTTTGCGATCGATCTGGCTGATGCGGGCGACGGTCATCGGTGCTGCACTGGCAAGGCGGTGCGGGAAAATCAACCGGCAGCGCGTTTGGACTTGAGCGTTGCAGCCGCGGCTGCAGGATCGTCGGGCCAGGGGTGCCTGGGGTAGCGGCCGCGCATCTCCTTCGCGACATCGCGCCAGCTTCCCGACCAGAACGCGGGAAGATCGCGCGTGGTCTGGATCGGCCGGCCCGCGGGCGAGGTGATCGCCAGAGCCAGCGGAACCCTGCCTCCAGCCACCCCGGGATGACTGGTGAGGCCGAACAGCGCCTGTGCCCGGACTTCGACGGTCGGCCGCTCCGGATTGGAGTAGTCGATCGCGTGCCGGCTTCCGGCCGGGCTGACGAACTCAGCCGGGGCCAGCCGGTCGACCGCGGATCGTGCTTCGAAGCCAAGCAGCCCGATGAGTTGCTGCCGCAGCTGCTGAGGGTCGATGTCGCTCAGCCGCCGCCTGCCCGCGATCAGAGGCGGCAGCCACTGGTCGAGGCGTTCGATCAGCACATCAGCATCCAGCGCCGGGACG
>CBFGZJ010000320.1:0-2016 GCA_965653215.1 uncultured Sphingomonas sp.
AACCAGGTGGTCCGCCGCGCCTCGCGGCTGCTCGGGGCCGATCTCACGGACGATGGTGCATTGGAGATCGCCCGCCGGTCTCGTGGAACGCCCCGCATTGCCGGGCGCTTGCTGCGGCGGGTGCGCGACTTCGCTCATGCAGCCGGAGCGGACTTGATCGACGCCGCCACTGCGGATCGTTCGCTATCTCGGCTCGAGATCGACAGCCTCGGCCTCGACGCCATGGACCGGCGTTATCTGACGATGATCGCCGACCTGTATGGAGGCGGCCCGGTCGGGGTCGAGACTCTCGCCGCTGGTCTCTCCGAGCCGCGCGACACGATCGAGGATGTGATCGAACCCTATCTCATTCAGCTTGGCCTCATCGCCCGCACGGCACGCGGGCGCTGCCTCAACGGACGCGGGTGGACCCATTTGGGGCTCACTCCGCCAGCCGGAAATCAGGCGGGTTTGTTCGAAGCGAAGTGAGTGCGGTCACTGATGCCACCAACATCGGTTCGTCCTGAGCAGGGACTGAGTAAGCGGAGCGCATCGAAGGCCCGTGTCGAAGGACCTGCATCCTGCCCTTCGAGACGCCGCTTCGGCTTCGCTCAGCGGCTCCTCAGGACGAACGGACTTCTGGTCCTGCTCGTCGGGACAAGCGTGGCCGTTCCCGCCCCTGCTCAGCAGCCCGCCGCAGCCGATTACCGCAAGGACTCAAACTGGCTGTGCCTTCCGGGACGGAACGATGTCTGCTCGACTCCGCTGGCGACGACCGCGCTCAATCCAAATGGCTATGGCTCTACCGGGCTGAGCAAGGTCGCGGCCAACCCGCCGCTCGACTGCTTCTACGTTTATCCGACCGTGACTCGGGATCCCGGCGCCAACAGCGACCTTTCGCCTGGACCAGAGGAGCGCGGGGTCGTCCAGGTCCAGTTCGCGCGTCTTGCAGAAGTGTGCCGGCCGTTCGTTCCGGTGTACCGGCAGATGACCATGGTAAGCATCCTCGCCGCTGCGGCGGGCGGGGACGCTCGCGCAGCTGGGACACTCGCCTACCGCGACATCGCCGCAGCATTTTCGGACTTCGTCCGCAATCGCAATCCTGACCGTCCCTTCGTTCTGATCGGCCACAGCCAGGGCAGTTTCCTGCTGACCCAGCTGATCGCCCGGCAGATTGAGAACTCGCCCGATCGGAAACGCATGCGGCTGGCGATTCTGGCCGGTTGGAACATCCTTGTCCCGCAGGGCAAGCTGGTGGGCGGCAGCTTCCGCTCGACCCCCCTGTGCTCGCGGCCGGGCGAGCGCGGCTGCGTCATCGCCTGGACCAGCTTTCGCGAGCGCAATCCGCCACCGCGCGGGGCCTTCTTCGGCTATTCCGCCCGGCCCGGGATGACCGTTGCCTGCGTCAATCCCGCCCGGCCAGGCGCGACTGGGTGGCAGCGCCTCGACAGCTATTGGCCGGCGCAATCGGCAGCGCCCGCTCCGGGCGGCCCAATCATCTGGTCGAGCGAGGGCCGGCCACCCAGTCCGTTTCTCCGTACCGATGGGCTCACATCCGGGCGCTGCATCAATGACGGTGCACGCGGCTATCTGTCGATCCGGACCAACGCCGATCCAACCGACAAGCGCAGCGACCGCGTTCCCGGAGAAGTTGGGGCAATGGGGATGTTCATGCCCGGCTGGGGCATGCACCTTGCCGATATCCAGCTGGTGCTCGGCGACCTGTTGCGCCGCGTAGAGGACGTCGGAACCAAGTAGATCCGGCCCAACGACAGGCCTTCATCGTTGAGACTTATCGCGGTTTGCCCCTCCTTCTCCCCCTCGCTACAAGCCCCCGCAATGACCGCATCCGCGTTCGACTCTCCCTATCGTGGCGGCTTCGTCGGACCCGAGCATCGCTTTGCGGTGACGGTGTATTTCGAAGACACGGACACGGCAGGCGTGGTGTATTATGCCAACTATCTCAAATATATGGAGCGGGCGCGATCCGACATGCTGCGCGCGGCCGGGATCGACCAACGCGCCGCTCTCGATGCC
>CBFGZJ010000321.1:0-2014 GCA_965653215.1 uncultured Sphingomonas sp.
GCGGTGACGAAGCGTCCATTTGAGCAGATCGAGATAGCGCTCCATCGCTTGGCCGGAGGCATGGGATTGCTGTCCCTTCGCGCGCAGGAAGAAGGCGGCGATCAGGGGCGTGATCATCCGCGCAACGAGCAAGCTCAGCAGGACCGACACCACCACCGTCGACCCGAACGCCTTGAAGAATTGGCCGGATACCCCCGGCATCAGTGCAACCGGCAAGAAGACCGCGACGATCGACATCGTCGTCGCAAGCACGGCCAGCCCAATCTCGTCCGCGGCATCGATTGCCGACTGATAGGCTGTTTTGCCCATCCGCATGTGGCGCACGATGTTCTCAATCTCGACAATGGCGTCATCGACCAGCACGCCCGCAACCAGGCTCATGGCCAGCAGCGACATGCCGTTTAAAGTGATGTCGAGTCGATCAAGGAACCAGAATGCGGGGATTGCAGAAAGTGGGATCGCGATTGCGGCGATGATCGTCGCCCGGCTGTCACGGAGGAACAGAAACACCACAAGCACCGCAAGAACCGCACCCTCGATCAGCGACTCCATCGCCGAGGTGAACTGCTCCTTGGTGTACTGGACCCGGTTCACCAGTTCGACGAAACGGATGCGCGGATCCTCTTTCTGGATCTTCTGTAACTCGGCCCAGGATTCGTCGTAGGCCGTCACCTCGGAGGCGCCTTTCGCTCGCTGAACGTTGAAGCTGATCACCTGCCGGCCATTCAGCTTTGCCATTGTTCGTTGCTCGGAATAGCTGTCCTTGACCTCGGCGATGTCTACCAGCCGCACCGTCCGGCCGCCGGCCACCGTGATCTGGGTTTGCGACAGGTCATAGGCATCACGCGCATTGCCAATAACGCGAACCGATTGCTCCGACCCCGCGATCTCGGCCCGCCCACCGGCAGCATTGAGATTGGTCTGGCGCAGCTGCGCATTCACCTGCGCGGCGGTGATCCCCTGCGCCTGCATCGCAGCGGGATCGAGGATCACCCGGATTTCACGATCGACACCGCCTTCGCGGGTTACTGCGGCAACACCCTCGACCGAGAGGAGCCGCTTGGCGACAGTGTTGTCGATGTACCAGCTCAACTCCTCCAGCGACATGTCCGTGGTTTCGGCCGCGACGAACAGGATCGGATCGCCGGAGATGTCGAGGCGCGAGATTTGCGGCTCAAGGATTCCATCGGGAAGATCACTGCGGATCTGCGCAACGGCATCGCGGACATCGTTAACCGCTCGGTCGGTCGGAGTGCCGATGTCGAACTGAACCGACGTTATGCTCACGCCTTCACTGACGCTGCTGTTGATTTCATCAACGCCGTTGACCCCGCGCACAGCGGATTCGACCCGCTGAGTAATCTGCGTTTCCATCTCGGACGGCGCGGCGCCGGGCTGCGAGATGTTGACGATTGCGACCGGGAAATCGACGTCCGGCATGTTGTTGACGTCCATCCGCATGAACGACACCAGGCCGGCCAGCAGCAGCCCGATGAACAGCACGATGGGCGGGATCGGGTTGCGAATGCACCAGGACGAGATGTTGCGAAAGCTCATGACTGTGGTCCGGTCCTTACCGGATTGGGGCTCGCTGGGGCGTGACTTTCTGCCCAGCGGTCAGGAAGGGCCCGGCCGACTGCACCACCTTCTCCTGGCCGGTCAGACCCTGGCTGATGGTGACTCCCCGATCATCGACATTGCCGACGGTGATTGCCCTTCGCTCGACCTGATTATTGGCGTTGACGATGAATACATAGTTGCCGCGGGAATCACTCAGCACCGCGCTTTGCGGAAGAAGTGGCGCATTGGTGACTCCGGCCGAGACCCGCACCTCGGCGAAGCCGCCAGGTCGGATCGCCGGATCATAAGGAACCGACACGCGGACCTCACCTTGGCGTGTTTCGGGATCGATCACGGGGGCAACCTGCCATATCGTTCCGCTGTAGCTGCGATTTGAGCCGATCGGAGTGACCGTCGCCGGCAGGCCAACTTTCATCTGCAGCAAGTCCTGCTG
>CBFGZJ010000322.1:0-1994 GCA_965653215.1 uncultured Sphingomonas sp.
TTCGATCGCCTGGACGTTCAACGTACGCGGCCAGGACGTCGATCATACGCCGGTGGCGCTCGCCTACGCCTTGATCAATGCCGATGCGACCGCCGACCTGTTCGTCGCCGGTGAAAAGCTCGACGCCGATGTACGCCGCCACCTGGGCGAACAGGTGCGAATCCACGAGCGATCCCAGTTCGAACCGTTCCTGGCGCGGCTGGGCGGCAGGACGATCGCCGTTGATCCGGAGCGCTCGGTCGCGGCGATCTTCGAAGCGCTGGAGCGCGCCGGCGCGACCATTGTCACCCACCGCGATCCGGCCGTGCTGCCCAAGGCGATCAAGAATCCGGTCGAGATCGCTGGACATCGCGCCGCCCAGGCGCGCGACGGGGCAGCCATGTCCCGATTCCTGAGGTGGGTCAGCGAGGCGACGGCAAGCGGCACAGTCGATGAACTCACGGCATCCGATCAGCTTGAGGCATTTCGCCGCGAGAGCCCGGAACTCACCGACCTGTCGTTCGACACCATCTCCGGCGCCGGTCCCAACGGGGCAGTGGTGCATTATCGCGCCAGTGCGGCGACCAACCGGCGGTTGGACCCGGGCAGCCTCTATCTGGTCGATTCCGGCGGGCAATATATCGATGGAACGACCGACATCACCCGCACAATCGCCATTGGTGAGCCGAGCGGCGAGATGCGCGATCGCTTCACCCGCGTGCTCCAGGGCCACATCGCCCTCGCCACCGCGCTGTTTCCAAAGGGCACCAGGGGCAGCCAGCTCGACAGCTTCGCCCGCCGGCCGCTGTGGCAGGCCGGTCTCGACTACGCTCACGGCACTGGCCATGGCGTCGGCAGCTATCTGTCGGTCCACGAGGGGCCGCAGCGAATCTCGCCGATTGGAGCGCAGTCCGGCGGGGATGAGCCGCTCCAGTCGGGCATGATCCTGTCCAACGAGCCCGGGTTCTACAAGGCCGGGGAGTACGGAATCCGGATCGAAAACCTGGTGCTGGTGGTGGAGAGCGAGGTCGCCGGCGCCGACAAGCCGATGCTCGGGTTCGACACATTGACGTTCGCGCCCATCGATCGGTCGCTGATCGATCTGGCGATGCTCAGTCCCCAAGAACGGCGCTGGATCGACGGCTATCACGCCGATGTCGTGCGGCAGATCGCGCCGCTGCTTCACGGGGAGGATCGCGACTGGTTGATCCGGGTGTGCGCGCCGCTTTAGCCCCGGCACGCCTTAGCGCGTCGCGTCCTCATCCCTATCGCCTCGTTCCTGAGCGACGGCCTGCCGCTCCTGCGCTTTGCGTCGCCGCAAATTGGCACGCAGCGCTTCGGCGAGACGTTCGTCACGACTCTTGGATGAGGATGCCATCGTGCTTCCCTGCACCCGCGCTGGTCCGAAGGGCAAGCCGCCTTGACAGTGCGCAGCCTCCGCGGCCATAGCGCCGCCTTCCTCGACAATGCTGCCGTAGCTCAGTGGTAGAGCGCATCCTTGGTAAGGCTGAGGTCGTGAGTTCAATCCTCACCGGCAGCACCATTTTCCTTCTCGGTCGTTGAGCGCCGCGATGCAAATGTCATCAAGCAATCCAGCGCTCACCGCTGGCCGATCTCCGACCGGGCTCGATCGCCGGTCCTGGCTGTCGTTCGTGGCGGTGACGCTCATCTGGGGCGGAACCTGGATCGTGATCCGCGGCCAGCTTGGGGAGGTCGCTCCGCAATGGTCGGTGACCTATCGATTCGTTCTGGCGACTGCGGCGATGTTCGCGTTTGCCGGCTGGTCGGGTTTGCCGCTGCGCCTTCCGACTGGCGCATGGCGGATCATCCTGCCGCTCGGCCTGCTTCAGTTCGGGGTCAATTTCAACGCGGTCTATCTGGCCGAACGGCACATCACCTCGGGGCTGGTGGCGACTGTTTTCGCGCTGCTGGTCGTGCCGAATTCGCTGCTCGGCTGGGCCTTCCTCGGGCAGCGTCCGAGCAACCGCTTCTTCCTCGCGTCGCTGGTGGCGATC
>CBFGZJ010000323.1:0-1990 GCA_965653215.1 uncultured Sphingomonas sp.
GAACTGGTTGAGCGGGGTGGTCGCTGGCACTTCCAGACAGCTGCCGACCTCGCCCACATCCTGCGCCCGACACGCGAGGAACCGCGCCGGCTGACCCGGGCGGCTACCGAAACGCTGGCAATCATTGCCTATCATGAGCCGGTCAGCCGAGCCGAGATCGAGGCGATCCGCGGCGTTCAAATCTCCAGAGGAGCGCTTGATGTGCTGATGGAGGTAGGCTGGGTTCGGCCTGCCGGCCGCCGTGAGTCGCCTGGGCGCCCCCTGCTTTACGCGACGACCCCGGAGTTCCTTTCCCATTTTGGCCTTGGCTCGCGGCGCGACCTGCCGGGGATCGATGATCTAAGGGCTGCCGGGCTGCTCGACGCGATCGAGGAGCCGATCGGACAGCTGCAACTGGAATCCACGGGCGAGCAGGACTAGATAGGCTGGAATCAGGAGAATTCACATGGGCAGTTTCAGCCTTATCCATTGGCTCATCCTCGGGGTCGTCATCCTGCTGCTGTTCGGCGGCAACCGCTTCTCGGCCATGATGGGCGACGTCGCGAAGGGGTTGAAGAGCTTCAAGCAGGGCATGTCGGAGGACGACCAGCCGGCTCAGAGGCCCGGAGAGCCGCGAGCGATTGGCAACGATCGTCCGATCGACCTCACCCCGTCCAGCACTAACGCGAATAGTTCTACGCCGGCATCTTCCACGCCGGACGACACGCGCCGCTAATCGCATCGGGGCGGCCGAAGCATGTTCGGCGTCGACTCTACTGAGCTCATCATTGTCGCCATCGCGGCGCTGCTGTTCATCGGCCCCAAGGACCTGCCCGGCGTCATGCGAGCGGTGGGAGGCTGGGTCGGCAAGATCCGCGGCATGGCGCGCCATTTCACGTCCGGCATCGAGACGATGATGCGTGAGGCGGAACTGGAAGAGATGGAGCGCAAATGGCGGGAGGAGAATGAACGGATCATGAGGCTCTACCCGGCGCCTGACATGACCGAAGATCCAGCCCTGCTACCCTCGTCCCCGCCAGCCTCTGATGCCGACGCCGAACAGCCTGCAAGTCAGCCAGACACGTCGAGGCCGGAGCAACCGCTGCCGTGAAGGACATCGACGAGACCCAAGCGCCGCTGCTCGATCACCTGATTGAACTGCGGCGGCGGCTCCTGTGGTGCTTGGCCGCGGTGGCGGCCGCCTTCTTCGCCTGTTTGTACTTCGCCCGGCAGATCTTCGCCTTTCTGGTCCAGCCGCTGCTGACTGCCGGACAGGGCAAGCTCATCTACACCGACGTGTTCGAAGCCTTCTTCGCCGAAGTGAAGGTCGCTCTGTTCTCCGCCCTGATGATCGCCTTTCCGATCATCGCGCAGCAGCTGTGGCGCTTCGTCGCTCCAGGCCTCTACCGCCAGGAGAAAATGGCGCTGCTTCCGTTCCTGCTGCTGACTCCGGTGTTCTTCATCGGTGGGGCTGCCTTTGCCTATTACGTGGCGATGCCCTGGGCCTTGCACTTCTTGCTTGGCTATCAGGGCTCAGTCGGCGGCGTTCAGCAGGAGGCGCTGCCTGGAGTCGGGAATTATCTCAGTTTCGTAACGCGGTTCCTGTTCGGATTCGGGGTCGCCTTCCTTCTCCCAATCCTGCTGATGATCCTTGAGCGGGCCGGTCTGGTAACACGCGAGCAGCTCAGCCGGTCGCGGCGGTACGCCATCGTGGCCGCGGTGGCGATCTCCGCTGTTCTGACCCCGCCTGACGCGATCTCGCAGATCATGCTCGCGGTGCCGCTCTACCTGCTTTACGAGTTTGCCATTCTCGCAATCCGCTTAACCCACTGGCGGGCACGCCGCCGGTCGGTTGGTGCTGGGTCCAGCAACCCTGACGAAGATGGGGAAAAAAAGTTGGGCCCAGAAACGCCACCGGGGGGGGGGAGGGTTGGCGATTCCGGGCCCATGTAATCGGATAGCGAGAGCGGGGGGGCAAAAGGTCACTATCCGAAGTGCAGAACGCGCCTTT
>CBFGZJ010000324.1:0-1982 GCA_965653215.1 uncultured Sphingomonas sp.
AGCGTGCATCACCGTCGACCGGTTCGGAGGTGCCAGCATGAAGCGCGTCGTCCTCCTTGGCATTACCGCTGCCTTGACTGCCTGCAATCTCGCGCCAACCTATGAGCGGCCTGCCGCGCCCGTCCCGCCAACCTGGCCTGCTGGAGCAGCCTATCCTGCGGCGATCTCCACGGAAGAAGCAGGGCTGCCATGGACGGCGCTGCTGGGCGATCAGCGACTGCGAACCATCATCGGGCGAGCGCTCGCGAGCAACCGCGATCTGCGCGTCACGCTGGCAAATCTACTCGCCGCAAGAGCGCAATATCGCATCCAGAGAGCGGCGCAGCTGCCCATAGTCACGGCGGATGCAGGCGCTACCTTCTCGCGCCGCAATGATCAACGGCAGGATAGCTACAGCGCCGACATCGGGTTCAGCGCTTTCGAAATCGATCTGTTCGGCCGATTGCGCAACTTGAGTGAATCCGCGCTCCTATCTGGCGACCGAAGAGGGAGCGAGGGCAGCCCGCATCGCACTCGTCGCGGAAACGGCCAGTGCCTATGCGGTGCTCGCTGCTGATCAACAATTGCTTGCTGTCGCGCGCGACACGCTTGCCAGTGCAGAACGAACGCTGGCGCTCACCAGATCGCTCAACGGCGTAGGCCTTTCCGGTAAGCTCGACGTTCACCAGGCCGAGACCGTTGTCGAGCAGTCGCGTTCCGATGTCGCGGCCGCTGTCACGCAGGTGGCGCAGGACCGCAATGCACTGGACTTGCTCGCCGGAGCCCCGGTCGAAGAAGCACTCCTGCCCCTCTCCCTCTCATCATTGATCGGAACGACCGCGCAGGTGCCCGCAGGGACTTCATCAGACGTCCTGCTGCGACGGCCGGATGTGCTCCAGGCTGAGCACCAACTGCAAGCTGCCAATGCCGACATCGGCGCAGCGCGCGCCGCGATGTTCCCCCGGATCAGCCTGACCTCAGCAATCGGCGTGGCGAGTTCTGCCCTATCGTCTCTTTTTACAGGCAATGCCTTCACCTGGTCAGCAGCGCCCTCCGCCAGCCTTCCCATATTCGGTGGCGGCGTCAGGGCCAATGTCGAGTTCAGCAAGGCGCAGCAGCGGGCAGCGGTCGCCAATTATGAAAATGCCATCCAGAACGCATTCCGCGAAGTAGCCGATGCCTTGGCCCGCGCTGGGACCATAGGGGAACAACAGCGGGCCCAGCGGGCCTTGGTTGTTTCCAATGAGAACGCCTATGCTCTATCCGAGCAGCGATACCGCGCAGGCATCGACCCGTTCCTGACGACCCTCGTCAATCAGCGATCGCTCTATTCGGCGCGGCGAAGCGCGATCGCCACGGATCTTGAACTGCTGCAAAACCGGATCACCCTCTATCGCGTGATCGGGGGCGATTTTTAGCGCGATATTGATAGTCTCCTTCCGGGCTAAAAGCTGAAGTCACTTAATTGCTAATGACTTGCATCATACCTCCATCGCAGTATGAAGGGGGCATGAAAGCGAAGGCTGGACCCCCTGCTACAAAGCGCTGGAGCCGCATCCTCTTGGCAGGACCAGGAGCGATCTGCGTCACCGTCATCGTGATGGCGGGCATGACCTTGTGGTTGCCCGGAGGACGGGCGGGAATCGACAATCTGGTCTTGCCGCTCGTGCTCGCGCCATTGATCTGGGCTGTGCTTTTCTTTCACGCCTGCCTTGATCGCAGCGTCGGCCGTGTCGCGCTCATTGCGCTGGCGCTGCTGCTGACACATGGCGGGCTGCTCGCGCACAAATGGGCCAACTTGCCATCCGCAGCCAAGGAGGGGGCCAGATGATTCATCTGCCGAAGAATGAAACCAAGCTGATGGTGGCTGTCCATGGCTGGTCTGGGATATTGCTTGGCCTTGTCCTCTATGCCGTGGTCCTGACTGGCACGGCTGCCGTGTTCGCGGAGGAAATCGGCATTTGGTCTTCGGGTCATATGTCCAGTACATCAGCGTTCGAGCG
>CBFGZJ010000325.1:0-1973 GCA_965653215.1 uncultured Sphingomonas sp.
TCTTCCAATTTCGCGGGCGGCTCCTCGACTCGGCGCGCGGCTGGAGCTGGAGAAACGCTCGAGGCTTGCTCCACCTCTGTCACCGGAAGTCGCTCTTCCATTGCCTCCGTTGGCTGAACCGCTCCATCGGCCAACGGCACTTCCTCTTCCGGGTCGCTCGCCGTCTCAATCACCGCGAGCACTGAGCCAATCGCGATCAAGTCCCCCGCAGCGCCGCCAAGTTCGACCACTCGGCCGGAAACGGGCGCTTCCATTGCGACAGTCGCCTTGTCGGTCATCACGTCCGCGAGCGGCTGATCCTCTTCGACTTTGTCCCCGGGCTTGACGTGCCAGGCAACGATCTCCGCCTCGGCGACGCCTTCGCCAATGTCGGGCAGCTTGAATTCGAACCGCGCCATATCAGGCCTCCAGCACCTTCTTGAGCGCGGTCTTCATCCGGATCGGTCCAGGGAAATACACCCACTCGTACGCATGGGGGTAGGGCGTGTCCCACCCGGTGGCGCGCACAATCGGCGCTTCCAAATGGTAAAAGCAGCGCTCCTGCACCAGGGCTGCCAGCTCCGCGCCGAAGCCGCTGGTGCGGGTCGCCTCGTGAACGATCAGACAGCGGCCGGTCTTCATCACCGACTGCTCAATCGTCGCGATGTCGATCGGGAGGAGCGAGCGAAGGTCGATGACTTCCGCATCGACATTGTTCGCCGCGACCGCGGCAACGGCCACATGGACCATTGTTCCATAGGCCAGGATGGTGACTGCCTCTCCGGGTCGGACGACCGCGGCCTTGCCCAACGGAACAGTGTAATAATCGTCGGGAACCTCGCTCGCCGGATGGTTCGACCAGGGTTCGACCGGCTTGTCATGATCGCCGTCGAACGGACCATTGTAGATGCGTTTGGGCTCGAGAAAGATGACCGGGTCGGGGTCTTCGATTGCAGCGAGGAGAAGCCCTTTCGCATCGAAAGGCGTGGACGGGATGACTGTCCGAATTCCCGTGACGTGGGTGAACAGGGCTTCCGGGCTCTGGCTATGCGTCTGTCCGCCGAAAATGCCACCGCCATAAGGGGCTCGGATCACCAGCGGCACCGTCCACTCTCCAGCGGTGCGATAGCGCATTCGCGCTGCTTCCGAGACGATCTGGTCGTAGCCGGGTAGATGTAATCGGCGAACTGGATCTCGACGACCGGCTTCAGCCCGTATGCCGCCATGCCAATCGCGGTTCCGATGATGCCATTCTCGGAAATCGGCGTGTCGAATACCCGGTTCGCTCCGAACTTCTTCTGCAGCCCCTCGGTCGCCCGGAACACGCCGCCGAAATAGCCGACATCCTCGCCGAACACGACCACGTCATCGTCACGCTCAAGCGCCAGGGTGAGCCCATCGTTGATCGCCTGGATCATGTTGCGCCGGCTCATTCGACATCGTGCCCGAGATATTCGCGGGCTTCGGCGAGAGCCTCCTCGCGCTGCTCCTGCAGGTGCCAGGGGGTATGGTGGAACACATCCTCGAACATCGAGCCGATCCGGTCGAAGCCCTGGCCGGGTAAGGTGCCGAGCTTCTCCGCCTCCTTCTGCAGAGTGCGAACGCGCTCGCGGGTCTGGTCGACCAGGGCGGAGTGCCGTTCCCCGCTCCATTCGCCGAGCGCGACCAGATGTTGCTTCAGGCGCTCGATCGGGTCACCCAGCGGCCATGCCTGTGCATCCGAAGCAGGCCGGTAGCCAGCTGGATCGTCTGAGGTCGAGTGGCCCTCGGCGCGATAGGAGAAATATTCGATCAGTGTCGGTCCGCCGTTCGATCGGGCGCGTTCGGCCGCCCATTGCGTTGCTGCGTAGACGGCCAGCACGTCATTGCCGTCGACCCGCAATCCCGGCAGCCCATAACCGATGGCTCGCTGCGCGAAGGTGGATTGCTCGCCCCCGGTAATCCCATAATAGCTCGATATCGCCCATTGATTGTTCACGATCGCCAGGATCACC
>CBFGZJ010000326.1:0-1951 GCA_965653215.1 uncultured Sphingomonas sp.
CGGTCGATCGGGACATCCGGCATCAATGAGGGGGTCGATCCCTCCGCACTGAAGGCATTCGTCAGCCGCGCGCCGTTCACCGAGGCGACGCTGCTGATCGGAGGCGATGGCGATGCCAGCGGGGAGTGGCGGGTGAGCGGCTCGCCGGCGTTCGACAAGAATGATGGCCGCTTCGCCGGCTATCGCGGCCTGGCGGTTCGCCGTGAGACCGATGATCCGAACGCTGCGCCCGCTGGCAGCAAGGACCCCGACAGCATGCGTGAGCTGGTGCATGAATTGAAAACTCCGCTGAATGCGATCATCGGATTCGCGGAGATCATCGACGGGCAATATCTGGGGCCAGCTCACCGCCGCTACCGGGAGCGAGCCGCGGAGATCCTGCGGCAGGCCTGGACCTTGCTCGACGCGGTCGAGGATGTGGATCTTGCCGCCAAGCTGTCGTCGGGCCGGTATCAGTCGGGACAGCCGATCGCGATCACTCGACTGGTCGGCGAGGTCGTGGAAGCGATCAAGCCGCGGGCGGAGGGCCGCGCGGTCACAATCGCCCTCGATCAAGGTGTGCAAGATCCCGCTCCGGAGGTAGATGAGTGGCTTGGGCGGAGGCTGATCAGCCGCCTCGCAATCCTGTTGCTCGACAATGTCCCGCCGGGTGAAACGCTGGAGATCAGCACGGCTGCGGGCGACGGCCACGGGCACATCCGCTTCTCGATGCCGGCGGCCTTGGGGCGGCTGACCAGTGCCGATCTGTCGGACCCCCGCGCAGATCTGACAAAAGTGTTGGACGATAACCCGGCTGCGGCGCTTGGATTGCGCCTGATCCGCACGCTCCTTGCCGCTTCGGGCCGTTCCCTGGTCATCCACTCCGGCCGGATTGAACTCACGCTGCCATCGCTATTGCGCAGCTGATCCGCTCAGCGCTATCGCCGATGCACGGGTCGGGGCCTGTAGCTCAACGGTAGAGCCGGCCGCTCATAACGGCTAGGTTGGGGGTTCGAATCCCTCCGGGCCCACCACCCCGGCTCAAGTGTCCTACGAACGCGACGGAGCAAGCATGATGCCATCACTCAGGGGTGCTGCGGTGTGGGCAGCTGGCGTCTTGCTCGCTTTCGGTTCGAATCCCGCCTCCGCACAAATCGCACCTCCAGCGGAGTTATCGCAGTCGATCCCGCTCGGCACGGGCGCGGTGCCTGGGGCGAACGGTCCCGAGATCTGGTACGGCAAGCCGGGCAATTTGTCGGCGCGAAACATCACAGAGGCGAGCCTGCTTCCAGTTCTGCCTGACCCCGCCAAAGCCACCGGAGCAGCGGCGATCGTCGCGCCTGGTGGCGGCTTCATGACGCTTGCATGGGATCATGAAGGAATGAGCGTGGCGCGAGTGCTTGCAGATCGCGGGATCGCGGCCTTTGTCTTGAAGTATCGGCTCGACCCGACGCCTCGCTCTTGGCCCGAATTCGGAAAGGTGATGCAGGCGAGGATGACCAACTGGATCGGCAGGCCTGGCGAGGGACTGAAGATCGTGACCCCGCCCTATGCGGTGCAGGACGCCCTTGCTGCCCTTCGACTGGTTCGGGACCGTTCTTCCCAATGGCGCGTAGATCCCGCAAGGGTGGGAATGATCGGTTTTTCGGCCGGTGCTCGAACCACGATCGCGGTCGCGCTGCGGGCTTCACCGAGCGATCAGCCTGCCTTCATCGCTCCGATCTACCCGCCAATGGAAGCCGTCAAAGCGCCCAGCCACGTCCCACCGATGTTCGTCGCGATGGCGACCGATGATCCTCTCTCGGGCCGCGCCGGCTATGGCTTGATCCAGAGTTGGATCGATGCGCGCAGTCCGGTTGAGTTCCACGCATACCAGGCAGGCGGCCATGGATTTGCGCTTGGCAGGCCAGGAACGCCGCCCGAGGGTTGGTTCAACGGACTGCTGCGCTGGTTGGACCTCAACGGCTTCACC
>CBFGZJ010000327.1:0-1940 GCA_965653215.1 uncultured Sphingomonas sp.
TGCTTTTGGCTGTTCCTGTCATGGCCGCTTCCATGGAATTGCTGCGCCTGCGATGGCGGTCGGTCCGGCTCTTGGCCCTGGCTGCGTCAATCACTGCGATTCTCGCGCTCATTCATTTGACAGGCAGCCCCGTTAAACAGGAACTCACTGGGCGGGATACTGTGTCATTCAGCTCGCGCGAAAAGATCTGGCAAAATACTTTCGACAGCATTCGGCAGACCTTCCCAATAGGGACAGGGCTCGGCAGCTTCGCAGACGTCTACGCCACGACGGAGGATCCCCGGCGAGTCGATCGCACTTTCATCAACGCTGCCCACAATGATTATGTGCAGCTTCTCCTTGAAATGGGGGCTGCGGGTGTGCTCATCCTAATTCTGGTTCTTGGCTGGTGGGCGCGGCAGTGCTGGACGATCTGGAACTCTACCGCCTCCAGCCTCCAGCGGGCGGCAACAATCGCCTCGACCGCAATCCTTCTTCATAGCCTTGTCGATTATCCCCTTCGAACCGCCGCCTTGGCTTCGGTGTTCGCTTGGTGCCTCGCCTTGATGAGCAACACCGCGGAGCGAGTTTCCGGGGCCACCACCTCTGTTATGATACGTGAACCACGTCACGTGCGCATCGCATGAATGACATGCGGTTCTGGTACGAGACGAAAATGCTGATCGAGCGTTCGGTGGCGTTCAGTCCCGATGCCCTGCACGTCCTCGCCGGGGCGGCCGGCGTGCTCCTCGCTGCGCTCATCCTTAAGCGGCCTCTGACGAGCTGGTTGCCGTGGGTGCTGGTCCTGGTCGCGGACTTTCTGAACGAGGTCGCAGATGTGCTAGTTGAGCGCTGGCCTGGCTGGGGCATGCAAACTGGGGAAGGGACCCGCGACATGCTCTTGACCATGGCGATCCCGACCTTGCTGCTGGTTGCGTTGCGCGTGGCGCCTCGCCGGTTCGTCGGCGGGGCGGGTGCCGGGGAGGCGGAGAAGAATGGCTGACGAGCGATCCACTAATCTCTATCTCAAGACCGTGGCGGGCTGCGATGAGTAATAGTCGGCCTTCGACAAGGAGAATTTGCTTGGCAACGAATGTATCAGGTTCTTCGATGCCTATTTCGGCATCCCCGAGGGCTGATCTGAAAGCCCGGCACAGTTTCGATCTTGGCTGCGGATCCGGTGGTTAGCGGTCTGCGTGGCGCTCCGGGGTTCGCCAGATCCGCGTCGGTTATGCCCGCCAACGGTCTACGGCCCGCAAACTTAGAAAACGCGAGCGTTCGTCTTTGACCTGAAGCTAAGGCGGCCATGAGTTCTGCGGACGCCGACGGGTCGCGAAGGTTGGACGATTTCGAACTCGAGTAAGCCGTCCGGCACCGTTGCAGCGACGGCGCTCGCTCGGTTGCCGGGTGCTGGCGTCTTGCCAGCTTCGAACTCGTCAGTGGGGAGATTGCTCCTCCGCGAGTTCGATGAACTGGCCGGTGATCTTCCGCAGGTCGAAGTTTTCCTCGATCCTTCTGCGGCACGCACCACGCCGAATAGCTTTTGCTTCATCGTCTTCGTCGATGAGGGAAGAGATGGCAGCCGCGAGCGCCTCAGGATCGCGCGGTGGAACGATATAGCCGGTGTCGCCGATCAAGGTACGAACGTCGCCGACGTCTGTTGCGACGCAAGGTACGCCGCAGCTCATGGCTTCCCCGACTACAATCGGGAAAGATTCACCCCAGGCAGACGATACGACTAGTACATCGAGCCCGGAGAGGATCGGCCGTATGTCGGTCCTCGGGCCAAGTAGCTTGATGGGAACTGCCGCGGCGTTTTTCGCCAGCAATGTCTGCATCGTCGGGTTCGAAGGTTCGACGTCCTTGCCCACCATCACCGCCTCAAAGTCCGTCCGATGCTGGGAGAGGGCCGTCACGGCCGCGATGAAGTTGGCATGATCCTTCATGGGATGGAGGCGCGC
>CBFGZJ010000328.1:0-1936 GCA_965653215.1 uncultured Sphingomonas sp.
CCGGCTTTCGCAGGGTCGGCTCCGATGGTCATGATCAGCGCCTCGGCCGCCGCGGTACTGCCCGCGAGCGCGACCATCCTCCTCATGAAGTCCCGGCGCTCCATTCCCTCGTGAGTGTAGCGGTCGTAAAGCGCGATTGCCTGCCGCCTGACCATTTCGTTCATGACTCAGCCCTCCGATGGAACCTGGTCTTCTTGAAGTGCGGCGATCAGCTGCTGATCGATCGACTGTGCCCGCTGGTAGCGAGCCGAGAGGCGCGCTGCATACTCCGCGAATGAAGGCCGCCGTGGCATCGTCCCGAACTGCATGCCCCACATGATGTGCGATCCGACCATCACATCAGCGGCGGTGAAGCGGCCTCCGCAAACATAGCTGCGTTGACTGAGCCAGCCGTCAAGTACGTCGATCGTCAGCTCAAAGCTTCCATAGCCGGTCATTCGCTGCTGGTCGGGAGTTGGCTTAAGCCCGAGATGGCGATTGGTAACCGCCTGCTCGACCGGTCCGGCCGCGAAGAACAGCCAACGATAATAGTCGGCGCGTTCATCCCGGCGGGGGCCGAGGCCGGCGGCGGGGAACGCATCGGCGAGATAGGCGCAGATGGCGGCAGTTTCCGTCACCACCTTGTCGCCGTGACAGATTGCGGGCACCTTACCCATCGGATTGACGAGCAGATAGTCCGGATCCTTCAGCTCCGTATAGCCCAGGATTTTGGTCTCGTAGGATGCTCCGACTTCCTCGAGCATCCAGCGCACGATTTGGCCCCGCGACATCGGGTTGGTGTAAAAGACCAGGTCGGTCATGGCTTTGCCCCTTTCGAACATGTGGGATTGATCATGAGCGTCGATTGCTCGACCGAGCATCTGCAGCATCACGTTGAGTGCAGCGAGACGGATCGGTCCTCTCCCAATCGGCCCGAAACGATGCTCCTCAACCACGGCTTCCCGCCCGCGCATGGCCTGTCCGACGTAGACCAGGCCTTCCTCATGCTCCTGCCCGCCGGGGCCCGCAAAACCTGTCACCGCAAGAGCGATGTCGGCATTGCATCGGCCCAGCGCGCCTTCGGCCATGGCTCGGGCGACTGCAGGATTGACCGCTTCATTCTCCTCAACGATCGCCCGGTCCAACCCAAGCAGGTCTTGCTTGGATTCGGGGCTGTAGGTCACGAACCCGCGATCAAAGCCGTGGGCGCAGCCGTGGATGTCGGTCAGCAACGACGCGAGCATGCCGCCGGTGCAGCTTTCAGCTGTCGCAACGGTCAAGCCACGATCGCACAGCCGCCGCATTTCCCGCTCGGCCATTTCATCCAACTCGTCCGGAAGTGCCGGCTCCAGGGTTTCGCTCATCTCAAGAGCGAACGAGGTCAGGCGTTCTTCGGTTCCGCTCCAGCTTCCCGGGCCTTGCCGCGCCCCTTGCCTTTAAGCTTGGGGGCTTTGGGCGGCGAGGGGGTGATCTCGAACGAAGGTGCATTGTCCTTGATCCGGACCTTGACCTCGCCGCCGTTGACCAATTTGCCGAACAGCAGTTCCTCGGCGAGCGGCTGCTTGATCTTCTCCTGCACGAGCCGGCCCATCGGCCGCGCCCCGTAGAGCTTGTCGTAGCCACGCTGCGTGAGCCATTCGCGTGCCTCATCGTCAAGGTCGATGTGAACTCCGCGGTCCGCGAGCTGCAACTCAAGCTGAAGGATGAACTTGTCGACCACCCGCGCGACCACTGCCGGCGGCAGGTAGGAGAACGGCACGATCGCATCGAGCCGGTTACGGAACTCGGGCGTGAACATCTTCTTGACCGCATCCTCCTGGGCGTCTTCGCGGCTTGCGGCGCCGAATCCGATGCTTTCACGCGCCATGTCCGAAGCGCCGGCATTGGTGGTCATGATCAGGATGACGTTGCGGAAATCGACGGTCTTGCCGTGGTGATCGGTCAGCTTGCCGTTGTC
>CBFGZJ010000329.1:0-1927 GCA_965653215.1 uncultured Sphingomonas sp.
CCTCGCGCCGACTGCCGGCCATCGAATTGACCGATGGGTAGTCCCAGACATTGGTGCGGTTGCGGCCGTGGCGGCCAAGCTCGACCATGTTGGCGTGGGGAGCGGAGCCGACGCGATACACAAACACCATTTCGTGCTTGGAGCGATAGAGCGAACCCATCCCCGCATTGCTCTTGTTCCAGACGCAGATGTTGAGGAGCTCGTCGTAGACGGTCCGTCCGACAGCCGACACATCGTCGAGGTGGCGCCAGTCCATGCAGACGTAATGGACCGCACCATCGCGCGAGACGACCGCGGCGGCGCCGAGTGTCTCCTCCAGGAAGGTGCGGAATGCCGCCTCGCTCATCTCGCCCGAGGCCATTGCAAACTCCCGGTGCCGACCCTTGGCATTGGCGTGGCCGTTGATCTTCACATTGTAGGGCGGGTCGAGGAAGGCGGCGTCGATCGCCTTGTCCTCGCCGACCAGCCGCTGCAGGAACGCTAGGTCCCGCCCGTCACCGCATCCGATGCGATGCTCGCCCAAGATCCAGATATCACCGATCTTCGTGCGCGGCTGCTCAGGCACGGCGGGGATGACCTCATCGTCGGGGTCATTGGCGGCCTTCAGCACTACGTCGATCTCGCCTGAGGCAAACCCGGTCAACGACAGATCGAAGTCGACGTCGAGCGTGGCGATTTCGGCCAGCTCCAGCTTGAGGAGCTCCAGATCCCAGCCGGCATTAAGTGCGATTTTGTTGTCCGCAAGGCGCAAAGCCTTCTTCTCGGCATCGGACAGCCCGGCAAGCTCGATGATGGGCACCGATGGAAGGCCGATCTCCTTGGCCGCTCGAAGCCGGCCATGACCGGCGATCAGCACCCCGTGCTCATCAACCAGGATCGGGTTGGTAAAGCCGAACTGGAGGATCGAGGAGCGCAGCTGGTCGATCTGCCGCTTGGGATGGGTCCGCGCGTTGCGCGGATCCGGTTTGAGTTCGCTGATCGGTCGATAAACGACGGACAGCTGGCGAGTGGGCAGGGCCCCCGTTTCACTCTTGCTCATGCAATACGGAACATAGTGTGAACACCGACTTTTCGCAATGCGTTGACGCTCGAATCCACTCGACAAGCTGTGGATATTGAGCATGGTTTGTTCTCACCCCGACGCGGGGCTTGTCCCGGTAGCGGCGACAGGGCCGCCTACTCGGGAGAAGATCCATGTCGAACAGCTCCGTAACCAAGTCGAAGACCAAGCTCGACCTGCTGCTTGCCCGGCTGCGCAAGCCGGGTGGGGCGACCATCGACGAGCTGATGAAGGCGACCGGCTGGCAGTCGCACTCGGTGCGTGGCGCGATGGCCGGCAGCCTCAAGAAGAGAGGCCATGTGGTCACATCCGCCAAAGTCGACGGCCAGCGCCGCTATAAGCTCGGCGAAGGCGCCGATGCTTGAGGTCAAGCAGGACGTTGAGGCGCTGCAACGCCTTGACCTGTTCGCGCTTCGCGCGATCTGGTCGGAGCGCTTCGGACCCGCGCCCAGGTTCCGATCGGTCGAGCTGTTCCGGCTCATGCTCGCGTGGAGGATCCAGGCAGCAGCGCATGGTGGGCTCGAACCGGCGGTCAGGAAAGCCTTGCGCGCGTCCGGCCCGGTGGTCGCCGAGGGCCAGGACCTTGGCATTGGCGCGACCTTGCAGCGCCAGTGGCAAGGCGAGACGGTGGTGGTGACGGTCATCGAAGGTGGGTTCGCCTGGGACGGCCGCACGTTCCGGAGCCTGTCGGCCGTCGCCGGCGCGATCACCGGCTCGCGCTGGAACGGACCAAAGTTCTTCGGATTGCGGCCATGAAGCGGTGCGCAATCTACACGCGCAAGAGCTCCGACGAAGGATTGGACCAGCAGTTCAACAGCCTCGATGCGCAGCGGGAGGCGTGCGAGGCCTATGTACTCAGCCAGGCTG
>CBFGZJ010000330.1:0-1913 GCA_965653215.1 uncultured Sphingomonas sp.
GGTGTCTGCGCCCGGAGAGCTGATCTGGAAGTAGCTGCCGGAATAAGGCTCGATGAATCGTTGGTCGGCGGGCGGGCGGTTGAAGCGCACTTCGCCATCGGGTCCGATTTCCGACGCGGCGATCATCGCGTTCAGCACATAATGAAGCTGGTCGTCGAAGTTCCGGACCAGAGTCTGGGTGAGCACGCGATCGAGCGCCAGCCCGCCGATCCCGAGCAGGATGACGATCCAGAGCATGGCGATGCCGATCAGCCGGCGGGTGAGCGAGCCGGGAGCAGGTGATCTCGACGGAGCTACCGAAGGCGCGGCGGGGGCCGCGGATTGGTTCAACCCTCAATGTCCTCCAGGCTGTAGCCGAGCCCGCGAACGGTGGTGATCACGTCCGCTCCAAGCTTCTTGCGGATGCGGGTGACGAACACCTCGATCGTGTTGGAGTCGCGGTCGAAATCCTGGTCGTAAATATGCTCGATCAGCTCGGTCCGGCTGACCACCTTGCCCTTGTGGTGCATCAGGTAGGACAGCAGCTTATACTCCTGCGCGGTGAGCTTAACCGGCTCCCCCGCCTTGCTGACCTTGCCGGAGCGTGTGTCGAGCCGGATGTCGCCGGCGGTGAGCTCCGCAGAGGCATGGCCACTGGACCGGCGGATCAGTGCCCGCAATCGGGCAATCAGTTCTTCTGTCTGGAACGGTTTGGCGAGATAATCGTCGGCCCCGGCATCCAGACCGGCGACCTTGTCCGACCAGCTGTCGCGGGCGGTGAGGACCAGCACCGGCATTCGCTTGCCGTCCTTGCGCCAGCGGTCCAGCACGGTCAGCCCGTCGATTTCGGGCAGGCCGAGATCAAGCACCACCGCATCGTAGTTTTCGGTGCTCCCCAGATAATGGCCATCCTCGCCGTCCGTCGCCAGGTCGACTGCATAACCGGCGCCTTCGAGGGTCGAGCGGAGCTGCCGCCCCAGGTTCGGCTCATCCTCGACCACCAATACTCGCATTCAACGGCTCCCTTCGGCCCATGGAAATACCATAACTGACCGCACAAGGGCCGGTTGCGCAATTGGAGCAAAGCTGGGGTGACCGCGCGGAAAGGTCAATGAGGCGGCGGTAGGCTGTTAGGGGATCAGTCGCCCGACCGGCCGATGATCCGTCCGCTCTGCGCATCGACATCGACCCAGATCACGCGCCCGCCGCGCATATATTTGAGCCGGTAGTTCTCACCGCGGAATTCAGGTCCAAGATAGTCCGCGCCGCCCATGTGAGGGCGAACCCGCCGCTCAATCTTGGGCAACGGCATCGACTCGCCCCGCATGGTCGCGGTGTAGGCGCGATCCTGGTCGCGCGGACGGCGGTCCGCGTAGGCCGGCGACGAAACAAGGCCAGCGGCCAGTGCACAGGCGAGGATGGAAGTCGGCCAGTTCATGATGTCGTGAGCTTTTAACACAGAGGATTGAATGTCCTATGAATAAGTGCCCGCCGGTTGCGATGGGCCGTGGGGCGTGGCTAAGGCGCAACGATGGTTGCGGCAGTTCTGAGCTACGAAGACCTGGGGCTGGTGCAGGGCGAAGGCTGGCTGTTCCGTGGCCTCGACGTGTCAATCCGCCCGCGCGACCGCCTGGCCTTGATTGGCCGCAACGGAGCCGGAAAAACCACTCTTCTCAAATGTCTGGCCGGACTGATCGACACCGACGAGGGCCGCCGCACGATCGTTCCCGGAACTCGGGTTGTCCTTCTGGAGCAAGACCCGCGGATGTCCGGATTTGCCAGTCTGGAGGAGTGGGTGTTGTCGGGAAGCGACGCTCCCGCGGCGCATGAAGCGGCGGCTGTCGCCGACCAGCTGGGGATCGACTTGTCGCGAGAGGCGGCAAGCGCGAGCGGCGGAGAGCGGAGACGCGCCGCGATCGTGCGCGCGCTGGCGC
>CBFGZJ010000331.1:0-1912 GCA_965653215.1 uncultured Sphingomonas sp.
AGAAACCATGCCAACCGCCGCCGCTGACGCCCGCGAGCATGCGCCGGATTTGCCATCAAGCTGACTGGCAGCAGCGAGCGCGGCCTGATCCGCCGCGTTCTGCAACTCAGTGTCCATGCTTGCCAGCCGGGCGTAGTCGAAGGCGACTCCACCGGCCACGATCAGTCCAAGGAGCGATAGTGCTACGGTCGGCGCAACGGCCCCGTCGCGATTGACGATCAGCTGTCTGAAGGTCGCTCCTGCCATCTCGCCATCCTAGCGGGGTCCGCCCCCGCCGCTCCCGGTCCCGATGCCTTCAGTGGTGCTCATGACGGAGCCTTGCGCCGCGTCCGCGCGGAAGCGATCGTTGACCTGATCTTTGCGGTAGCGCTCGGTCGCTTTCTGGGCCTTCTCACCATGGTAGCCCGGCTCCGCGTCCTCCGGACCGTACACCGGATCCGGATTGATGGTCTGGATCGCCATGTCGTATTTGACGGCTTCGCCGAGGCCATGGTCGACGGGCGTGCAGCCCGCAGCCAGCACGGTCAGCGGCAACGCAATCAGGCGGCGGTCACAGGACATGGCCATACTCCTTCTCCAGACCAGTCGGTCCACGCTGCCCCGTTGTCTGCCCATCCGCGGGCGGAGGCGGTGGCGGGGGAGCGCCCGGCGGAAGCTGAGGCTCACGGATTACCGGGTTAGGAGTAACGCCATTATCGGTCCGCCCAAGCGTGAAGAGCTCCATCTCCGCAGGCGGGGTAACCCGATCGGTCGGCACCTTCATCGCCGCGGCCCGAACCGGTCGCACCAGCCGCGGAGTGACGATGATCACCAGCTCCGTGTCTTCTTTCTGGAAGTTCGTCGACCGGAACAGCGTGCCGATGATCGGCAGCGACCCGAGGATCGGGAATTGTCGGACCGTGTCCTGGAAGTCCTTGCGCAGCAGTCCGGCCATGGCGAAGCTCTCGCCATCGCGCAGCTCGACCACTGTCTTTGCCCGCCGGGTCTGAAGGCCCGGGATGCGCAGATTGTTGATCACCACCGAATTGGTCGGATCGATTGAGCTGACTTCCGGTGCAACCACCATGTTGATCACCCCGTCCGCGAGCACGGTCGGCGTAAACGCCAGGCTGACGCCGAAGGGCTTGAACTCAACCGTAATTGCAATCGAGCCCGTTCCCGCTCCGCTGCTATCCTGTGCGACTGGTATTGGGAACTCGCCGCCGGCAAGGAAACTTGCCGTCTCACCCGATAAAGCTACCAGGGTCGGCTCGGCGAGCGTGGTGACCGCACCTTTCTGCTCAAGAGCATTGAGCGTCGCCTCGATGTTGAGGCCAAGAACGCTAAAATTCCTCGTCAACACGGCAAAGCTGTCGACGATGGCTCCCAGCCTGTTGATCGGTGGCCCGGGGACAGTTGTTGTTCCGGTGCCGCCGCCGGGAAGTGGGGAGATGACCTCAACGTCAGCTTGACTTCGGAGAAGCGGACTTCGAGCATGACCTGCTGCGACGATCCAATCGAGAGCAGGTTGATGACCTTCCCCGGAGCATAAGATTCCGCGATCTGCACGGCGCGGTCTGCCGACGGGCCGCTCGGCACAAGCCCTTCAAGGATCACCGAGTCATTGGACATGCGGGCTCCAACGCCCGGACCAAGCAACTCAGACAGTTGCCGCTTCAGCCCAATCACATCCGGCCCAACCGCGACGTCCACCACTGCGATCAGGTTGTTTCCACGATCGTACAGGGTCAGGCTGGTCGTTCCGACCTTCTTGCCCAAGACATAAAGAGAGCGATCGGTTAGCGGCAGAACGTCAGCGACCTCTGGATTCCCGATTAGTGCCTTGGCGAATGGCCGGTCCGAACGCAGCACCTGGCTCTTGTTGACCGGCACGGCGAGCTCGCCGGCGTGAAGGCCTTCAGCAACGCTGACG
>CBFGZJ010000332.1:0-1898 GCA_965653215.1 uncultured Sphingomonas sp.
TGCTAATCGCGCCGCACTCGGTCATGCCATAGCCGTTGACGACATTTTCCATGCCAAGTTCGCTGCGCATCCGCTCGACGAGAATGGGCGGCACCGGTGCGGCTCCAGTGACCGCCACGCGAAGCGAGGAGAAGTCCCGCTTCTGGCCGGCCAAGCCCGCCAGCAATGACTGGTAGATCGTCGGCGGCCCAGGAATGAAGCTGACCCGCTGCGTTTCAATCAGGTCCGCCATCGCCGGCACGTCAAACACCGGCATCGGCAGCATCGTCGCGCCGACTGTCAGGCAGCAAACCCAACCCGCCTTGTATCCGAAGGTGTGGAAGAAGGGATTGGCGATCAAATAGCGGTCGCCCTCTCGCAGATCGACGCGCTCCGCCCAGTTGCGAAACATCGGAACGACATTGCCGTGAGAGTGAAGCACCCCTTTCGGACTGCCCGTCGTTCCACTCGTAAACATGATGTCGGACAGATCGTTGGGGGTGACGCTCGCTTCGGCGGAATCGACCGCCGGATCGTCGGCACCGCGCCCGCTTGCAACGAAGGCGTTCCATCCATCATCGCTGCTGCCGTCGATCTTGATCACGCCCTGAAGTTCAGGGAGATCCTCGCCCGCAATCATCGCCGGGAAGTCGAACCCAAGGAAGCGCTCTGTCGCAAACAGCAGCTTGGTTCGGGAGCGGCGGAGGATGTCCCCGGCCTCCATCCCTTTCATCCGCGTATTGAGCGGAGTGATCGCAGCACCGGCAATGTGTGCTCCGAGCGCCGCGAGAATCCATTCGTGGCGGTTCGGGGCCCAGATCGAGACGATGTCTCCCTTACCGATGCCGTTGGCGAGCAGGGCCGAGCTGACCGCCCGCGCGTCGCGATAAATCTCGGCAAAGGTCCACGTCCGCTCCCCTTCGATGAGCGCGATTGAATCCCCGATCCGTTCTGCCGACGCGCGAGCCGCCGCTGGGATGGTCTCGGGCAGGCTGGTCATTTGCCGCGCTGCTCGCGCGGCAGCCCAAGTGCACGCTCGGCAATGATGTTGCGCTGAATTTGATCGGTCCCGGCATAGATCGTATCCGCCCGGGACATCAGATACATGCTTGGAAGTGGCGGCATCCGTTCTTCGTTCAGGCCGACCTCGCCGTCCTGGCCCAGGACATCCATCGCCAGTTCCCCGAGGTCGCGGTGCCAGCGCGACCAGTAGAGTTTGTAGGTGTAGGCTTCGGGACTGAGATCACCGCTCTCGGCATTCGCCAGCATTCGCAGCGCGTTATAACGCATGATCTTGAGCCCGGCATAAGCCTGCGCGAGCTTCTGGCGAGTGATAGGGTCGCTCGCCTTGCCGTTCGCTTTCGCTGCGGCGATGATCTCGTCCAGCTCGTTACGGAAGTGCATTTGCTGCGCCAGCGTCTACACTCCGCGCTCAAACCCGAGCAGCGCCATCGCGACCTTCCAGCCATCGCCCTCGGCTCCAATCCGGTCTTCAACCCTGGCGATGGCTCCGTCGAAGAAGACTTCGGCGAATTCCGCTTCGCCGGTCATTTGCCGGATCGGCCTGGCGTCGACGCCTGGCTGATGCATGTCTACCAGGAGGAACGACAAGCCCTTCTGGCCAACGCTGCCTGGCTCGGTCCGCGCCAGCACGAAGCACCAGTCGGCAATCACGCCCATTGAGGTCCAGATCCTGCGCCGGGCTCCGAATAGCCTTGGCACCAAATCGTGCGCCCCGCCGCAATGTCCGGCAAGAAGCGCTGCTTTTGATCGTCACTGCCGAGCGCGATCAGAGTCGGCCCGATCAGTTCGACCCCAAGATGTCCAGCCCGCGGAGGCCCCTTCGCGCGCGCATATTCCTCGGCGAAGATGACCTGCTCCGCAATCGACGCGCCACGCCCGCCCCATTGCTCCGGCCA
>CBFGZJ010000333.1:0-1896 GCA_965653215.1 uncultured Sphingomonas sp.
CGCTTCCGCTCGCTGCCGATGGCGCGCTCGGCCGTCCTGCCGCTCAACCCCAATGACAGCGTTCCTCACTTCCATCGCCCTCGTGGCGCTCGCCGAAATTGGCGACAAGACTCAGTTGCTGGCCATCTTGCTGGCAAGCCGGTTCCGGCGTCCCTGGCCGATCATCTGGGGCATCCTGGCGGCGACTGCCGCGAACCATCTGCTCGCCGCGCTGCTTGGGGCTCAGGCTGCTGCGTATCTGTCCGGCAGCTGGTTCCAGATGCTGATCGCTGTTGCGTTCATCGTCATGGGCGTCTGGGCGCTCATTCCGGATCGGCTCGACGATCAGGAGCAGCCCGCCGGCCGCGGAGCATTTTTGACGACGTTGGTGGCGTTCTTTTTGGTTGAGATCGGGGACAAGACCCAGTTGGCGACAATTGCCCTCGGGGCGCGATTCGACGCCGTGCTGGCTGTCGCCGCCGGCACCACCATCGGAATGATGATCGCCAACGTGCCGGCGGTTTTCCTGGGCGAGGCACTGGTCAAGCGCGTACCGCTGCAGTGGGTGAGGATGGCCGCCGCCACCCTGTTCGTGCTGACTGGAGCCTGGTTCCTGCTGCAGGCGACCGGCGCGCTATAGCGCCGTTTCGCACTCGCGTTCCGCCAGCGTGCGACTTTCGAAAGAGCTCTCGACGTCGCTTGGATCGACCCATTCTGCGCGCGGCGACAGCGGGTCGGATTCCGGCAGTTGCAGGCTTGCCAGCAGCCGTAGCCCGTCCGGCCATTCGCCGAGCCCGGATTCCGCGTTGATGTGGCCGAGATAGCCGGTGTCGACGAGCTGGCTGCCCCACATCTGAGCAATCCGATCAGCGGCGGCAAAGGTGACATATTGGTCGTTGCGGCTGGCCACGAGCAGGCTGGGGAAGGGCAGTGGCTCGCGCGGGATCGGGTAAAAGCCCTTGATCTGATCCGGTGCGCCGGGCCGTTCCACGTCCGCTGGTGCGACCAGCAGGGCGCCGGCAACGCGATCCTGCTGCGCCAGCGACCAGCGCTCCTTCGCCCACCAAGCGACCGCAAGGCAGCCGAGGCTGTGGGCCGCAAGCACAACCGGCTGAACCGACCGCTGGATCGCCTGATCGAGCTGCTCGATCCACTTGGCCCGCTGCGGATAGGCCCAGTCGCCCATCTGCACCCGCTCACAAGTCGGCAGGCGGCGCTCCCAGCGGCTTTGCCAGTGATCCGGACCGGAGCCATCCAGCCCGGGAACGGTCAGGACCGTGGCCGGGAACAGATAGGTCGGCAATTGGTCGCTCATTCTCCACCTCCGGGATGCAGATTGGCTCTGCTCATGTGTTTGTCTAGTGAGTCACTAGACTATTACGTCGAGCTGCCCCGCGAAGGCGCTGGACCGAACTCCTGTGAAGATGTGCCCTGCCTCAGCGCCCTGACCAGGTCCGCGCATGCTCGGGGCAGGAAAATCAGCCCGGTGTACGACAGGGGCGCCGCCATCAGCGCCCAGTAGAATGTATCGGCGCGGGCCAACAGTGCCAGCAGCGCGCTGTACCCGGCAAGAAGTAAGGCGACTCGAAACGCCCATCCGGTGCTGACGGAGGCCAAGCCGAACAGCGACAGCAGCAACAGTGCGCCCGCGGCAGTACCCGGCAGCTGGATGCCTGCCGTCACTTGAGCGATGCTCTTGAGCGCAAACTGCACCCCAAGCAAACCCGACCAGCCGGGGGAGGAGAGATCAACCGGCTGCACTACTTGCGAAACCCAATGTGCGTGCAGGAGCAGGAAGGCAGCAAAGACGGCCAGAACGAGCAGCCACCCGGCGGCCTCATCGAGCTGGCGCTCCATCAGCGTCGGCATCAGGTGGACCACGGTGACGGTCATGCCCCGCAGGCTCAGCCCGTGCGC
>CBFGZJ010000334.1:0-1895 GCA_965653215.1 uncultured Sphingomonas sp.
GGGATCCCCGCGCGCGACATCCGCGACCGTCACGGAGCAGGAACAACGGTTTTCGTCGATGACCTGGCGCCTCATCACGAGTCCGTCGCCAGGCACGCACCCGAGATCTGGCGGCTGCACATGATCGCCGAACCACGGCTCGCCAAGGTGACCCCCGCCGCGCCACATGCTCACGCTCGAATCGATGACTGGGCGACGGCCAGCACGTGGATTCTCGATCGCTTCGCCGCGGACGCTTGATTTTCGGTGCCGTCAGGTGCTTTCGCGCGCCATGAGCAACATCGACCAGCGTCTCGCCACTCTTGGCATCACCCTTCCCGCACCGGCAGCTCCGGTCGCATCCTATGTTCCGGCGGTGGAAGCCAATGGGCTGCTGCATATCTCCGGGCAGATCAGCTTTGCCGAGGATGGCTCACTCATTACCGGCCGAGTGGGTGAAACTCTCTCGCTTGAGCAGGGCCATTCCGCCGCGCGGCGGTGCGGCATCATGCTGCTCGCCCAAATCCGGGCGGCGCTCGGCTCGCTCGACCGGGTCGAGCGGATCGTCAAGCTCGGAGTATTCGTCAATTCGGCGCCGGATTTCACGGATCAGCCAAAGGTTGCCAACGGAGCGTCCGACCTGATGACCGATGTGTTCGGTGAGTCTGGCCGTCACGCCCGATCGGCGGTCGGAGTACCGGTTCTTCCACTTGGGGTCGCGGTGGAAGTCGACGCGGTGGTTGCGATCCAAAATCAATGACATAATCGCCGGCGATGGCGGACCGTGAGTCGGAAACCCTAGCGCGGATCTACCCCGGAGTTGCGACTGTTGCGGCAGATGGATGGGACGCCCTCGCCGGCCATTCCGATCCGTTTGTCTGCCATGCATTTCTCGCCGCACTCGAACAGTCCGGCAGCGTTGGTCCGGGAACCGGCTGGACTCCCCTGCCGATCCTGATCGAGCGGGAGGGAGAAGCCCCGCTTGCAGCTGCGCCAGCCTATCTCAAACAGCACAGTCAGGGCGAATATGTGTTCGATCACGGCTGGGCCGAGGCCTATCAGCGCGCCGGCGGCAACTATTACCCCAAGCTGCAGATCGCAGTGCCCTTCACGCCGGCACCTGGGCCGCGGCTGCTCGGCTCCCACCCAGAGACCCTCCTCGCGACTGCGGAGGAAATCGTCTCTGCAAATGAGCTGTCGTCAGCCCACATCACCTTCCTCACTGGGGCCGAAGCGAATGAGTGTGAGCGCCGCGGGTGGTTAATCCGCGAAGGGATTCAATATCATTGGGAAAAGCGCGGCAATCCGGACCGATTCGAGGACTTTCTGGACCAGCTCGTCAGCCGCAAGCGCAAGGCCATCCGCAAGGAGCGCGCGGCAGCTCGCCAAGGACTGGAGTTCGTCGCCCTTCGCGGCGGCGATATCAGCGCTGCCGATTGGGATGCCTTTTGGATTTTCTACCAGCACACTGGCGCTCGAAAGTGGGGACGTCCCTATCTTACGCGGAGCTTTTTCGATCTGATTGGGACGACAATGGGCGATCGCCTCCTGTTGTTGCTGGCCAAGAAGGATGGTCGCCCAGTCGCCGCAGCGCTCAACCTGATTGGCGAGGATACCCTATATGGCCGGTACTGGGGCGCGACCGTCGACATCCCCTTCCTACATTTCGAGCTCTGCTATTATCAGGCGATCGAATGGGCGATCGAGCATGGCCTGAGCTTCGTGCAGGCCGGTGCACAAGGTGAGCATAAGCTCGCCCGCGGATATGAGCCGATCATCACCCGATCGGCCCATTTTATCCCAGATCGGAACTTCCGCCGGGCCGTTGAGGAGTTTCTCCGCCCGAAAGACAGCATTTTCGACCGCGAGTTCAAGGATGCGGTGCAGTCGAAAGTGATCGAGCTTTTGGGTAAGTA
>CBFGZJ010000335.1:0-1865 GCA_965653215.1 uncultured Sphingomonas sp.
GTCGGCAACGAGGCGTAGCGAGGCTTCAACCAAGGAGCCAATCATGACCGACCGTCTCGATCGTTTCGAACTCGCCGTGAGAGGCGAGCTTGTCGCCCCGCCGCTTCAGCGCAGCTGTGAGGATCGCAGCTTTGAGCTGCCGACGGGGCTCTACCTGACGATGGCCGGACTATTCCTCGCGTTCATCGCGGTGACCACCATCGGCTTCGCCGCGCCCGAACTGGCGGTACCCGCGGGAGTGTTCGTAGCGTTCATCGCCGCCTTCTTTACGGTCCCCGCGTTGTGGGTTGGAATGAAGCCGGACAATGCGACCAAGCCGCTCGACTGGAAGCGCTTCCTGCGCCAGGGAGTGGATACCGCCACCGGCCATTGCGAACCAGCCGAAGCGGCGATCCAGATGCTGATCTTGCCGACCCTGATCCTGCTCTGGGGGATCGCGGTGGTCGTCATCGCATCGTTGGTTTGAAACTAGTCGACAAGCTCCCCCAGCCACGCGGGGTCAGTCAGTCTGACCCCGCGCGCTCCCTTGCGAGCGATCACCCCGTCGCCCTCAAGCCGGGTCAACTGACGGCTGACCGTCTCGATGGTCAGCCCGAGCAACCCTGCGATCTCCCCGCGAGTGAGCGGGAGCTCGAACTCAGTCGCGATGTCGCACGGAGAGTGGCTCGCGGCCCTGGCCATCTCAAGCAGGAAACCGGCGACACGCTGGACGGCGGTTCGCCGCCCCATCAAGGCGATCAGTTCGCGGCTCGCGAATAAATCTTCGGAAGCGCGCCGCAGCAGGGCTCGGCCGAGCTCCGGAAAGCGCTCGACTGCGGCGTGATATTGAGCATTCGAGAAGACGCACAGGCGGCTATCGGTCAGAGCGACGACGTCGTAATGAGCGACCGGAGCGAACAGCTCCCCAACGAAGCCAGCCGGATGGACAAGCGACAGGATCCGCTCGATCCCATCCGCGGAATGCTGGCTGATCTTCAACGCGCCGGAAATCAGCGTCGCGCAGGCGATTTGCTCGTCGCCAGCAGCGAACAGAGTCTCGCCTCGCTGCACCGTGCGATGGTGGCCAAAACGGGCGAGTTCAGTCCGGTCCGACGGGTCGAGCGCGGAGCAGGCTGCGCGATCGCGCACCGGGCAGATCGCGCAACCGAGCGGGTCCACTAGGGCACCAGCACCGTGTCGCGCGCGACTGGAAGCGAATCCGGATAGTCGAGCGTGTAGTGAAGTCCTCGGCTCTCCTTGCGGGCAAGAGCACAGCGGATGATCAGATCAGCGACTTCCACCAGATTGCGCAACTCGATCAGGTCGGGAGTGACGCGAAAGTGACTGTAATAGTCGGTGACCTCCTGACGCAGGACATCGATCCGTCGCTTGGCCCGTTCTAGGCGCTTCGTGGTCCGTACGATCCCGACGAAATTCCACATAAAGCGCCGGATTTCACCCCAGATCTGCTTGATCACCACTTCCTCGTCACTGTCGGTGACTCGACTTTCGTCCCAGGCCCGGATCGAAGGCGGTGGGGCGAGTTCGTCCCAGTGGCGCAGGATGTGATGCGCGGCGGCATCACCGAACACGACACATTCCAGCAGGCTGTTGGACGCGAGCCGGTTTGCGCCATGGAGCCCGGACTGAGTGACCTCACCGGCAGCATAGAGCCCAGGAGCATCCGTCTTGCCGTCAAGGTCAACCATCACCCCGCCGCAGGTATAATGCTGGGCCGGCACCACCGGGATCGGATCCGTGGTGATGTCGATGCCGAGCGTCAGCAGACGTTCGTGAATATTCGGAAAGTGGGCCCGGACGAATTCCGGATCGCGATGCGAAATGTCGAGCCACACATAATCGAGCCCTAGCCGTTTGATCTCATG
>CBFGZJ010000336.1:0-1825 GCA_965653215.1 uncultured Sphingomonas sp.
CGGCGAGGCCGAACGACTCGCTCTCCGACGGCAGCAGGAACAGGTCGGCGCCGAGCCGATGAGCAATCCGGGCGCGATCCTCCAGTCTCAGATAGCGGTCATCATCGCGGGTCAGAGCTACCTTCACCCGACCCTTTTGGGCTAGGCGATCGCGAAGCTCCCGCGCCAGAGTTAGTGTCAGCTGCTTTTCTATCACGGTGCCGGACACTCCCGGAGCGCCAGGGTCCTGTCCTCCATGCCCCGGGTCAATCACCACCAACGGCCGATTTTGCCCTTTCGCTCCGGTGATCACGATGTCGGTAACCGGTGGTGCGAGCGCGAGCGTGAGGGACCCTCGCCGCGCCTCCCCGGTGACGACCGACTGATCCCCACCCCGGGCGAGCGGCGCCTGCCCGCTGCCGGCTGTTAAAAATCCGAGCAGCAGGGCCGTGGCGCCTGCCAAGACGGCCGTCATGGGCCGCTCGCCGCGCTTGAATTTCCCTGTAATGTCAAAGCGAAGCGAAATCGGTACAACCCCCACTGGCCTGTTGCTTATGACCTATGTGAGTGTGTGCTTTCAATCGGCGGTGAAGCGGCCCTTGAGTCTGTTGCGGGACCGTTGCGGGAATGCTACGTCCGGCCGAGGATCGGGGCTCCGGTCCTGGCGCCGCGACCTCTCGGATATCGCGGCATTCAAGGTTGACGCTGCAATGACGCCATACAACACCTTTCGCCCGCTTTCATCGAAGGCGGCGAAGGCGTGTTTCTCGGCAAACGTTCGATCGGCTGTTGCAGCAGAGGCAATTTCTACCAACCCAATCGCCCACGCCGCCGGATTGTTTCCGGAGCGGCGGGTCCTGTTCTGCGCGCGCCGCTTAGCGAATGCTACAGCCGCGCGCGCTTGGAGAATTCTAAATGTCGATGCGCATGCTGATCGACGCGCGCCACCCGGAGGAAACTCGGGTCGCCGTCGTCAAGGGAAACCGGATTGAGGAGTTTGACTTCGAATCCGCTGAGCACAAGCAGCTCAAAGGGAATATCTATCTAGCCAAGGTTACTCGGGTCGAGCCATCGCTGCAGGCAGCGTTCGTCGACTTCGGCGGAAACCGGCATGGTTTTCTCGCATTCAGTGAAATCCACCCGGACTACTACCAGATCCCAAAGGCCGATCGGGAAGCGCTGCTGCGCGAAGAGGCCGAGCATGCCGCCGAGGAGGAGCGGCTGCGGTCCGCGGCGCTCGATGCCCAGGAAGAGGCTGAAGCAGGCTTCGACGGCGGACGGGGCGATGATGAGGACGATCATCACGCCGACGACGATCCGGAAAGTGCTCGGCCGGCCCCGGCAAATGGCGACGAAAGCGCCGCTGACGAGCTGCGCCGCAAGCGCCAGGCTCTGCGCCGCCGCTACAAGATCCAGGACGTGATCCAACGCCGTCAGGTGCTGCTGGTCCAGGTCGTCAAAGAGGAGCGCGGTAATAAGGGAGCGGCGCTAACCACCTACCTCAGCCTCGCTGGGCGGTATTGCGTGCTGATGCCCAATACCTCGCATGGGGGCGGGATTAGCCGGAAGATATCCAGTGCTGCCGACCGCAAACGGCTCAAGGGCATCATGGCCGAACTCAAGCTGCCATCATCGATGGGGCTGATTGTCCGGACCGCGGGGCTGTCCCGCACCAAGACCGAAATCAAACGCGACTTCGATTATCTTGCCCGGCTGTGGGACGAGGTGCGCGAGAAGACGCTGGTGAGCTCCGCACCGGCGCTGATCTATCGCGACAGCGACTTGGTCAAGCGCGCGATCCGCGACCTCTATCACCGCGACATTGAAGAAGTCGTGGTTGAGGGGG
>CBFGZJ010000337.1:0-1810 GCA_965653215.1 uncultured Sphingomonas sp.
CGCCGTTCCATTGCCCGCTGATGCAGCCCGCCGCCGATCGCATGGCGCAAGCGCTCGGCGAGACAGCCATCGAGCAGCCGCTGGTCGAGCTTTATGCCAATGTGGTTGCGGAGCCGGTCAGCGATCCGGAGATGATCCGCGACCTGCTGGTCCGCCAGGTCACCGGCATGGTTCGCTGGCGCGAGAGCATCGCCAACATGGCCGCGGCGGGAGTCGAAGAGTTCGTCGAGCTGGGTGGCAAGGTGCTCGGTCCGATGGTCAAGCGCATTGCCCCGGATGCCAAGGTTACCAGCGTGATCGGCATCGACGACATTGAAGCGCTGGCGAAGGAGATCGCATGATGTTCGACCTGTCGGGAATGACCGCGCTGGTGACCGGCGCGTCGGGCGGTCTGGGCTCGTCGATCGCCCGCGCTCTCGCTGCCCAGGGAGCGCGGCTCGCCGTCTCAGGAAGCAATGCGGACAAGCTGGAGACCTTTCGATCGTCGCTCGATGGCGACCATGTGGCGCTGCCATGCAACCTGTCCGATGCCTCAGCGGTCGACCAGCTTGTTCCGCAAGCGGTGGAAGCGCTTGGCGGCAAGCTCGACATCCTCGTCAACAATGCCGGCGTGACCCGCGACAATCTCGCGATGCGGATGAAGGATGAGGAATGGGATCAGGTCATCCGCGTCAACCTGGAGGCCGCGTTCCGGCTGATCCGCGCGGCCTGCAAGCCGATGATGAAAGCGCGCTTCGGCCGGGTGATCTCGATTACCTCCGTGGTCGGAACGACCGGTAACGCCGGACAAGCGAACTATGTCGCTTCAAAGGCCGGGCTGACCGGCATGTCGAAGGCACTGGCGCTGGAGGTGGCTAGCCGTGGAATCACGGTCAATTGCATCGCCCCCGGATTCATGGCCTCAGCCATGACTGATGCCTTGAACGATCAGCAGCGCGAGGGAATCCTCGGCAAGATCCCGCTGGGCATGATGGGTAGCGGCGACGACATCGGCGCGGCGGTGGTCTATCTTGCTTCGAAGGAAGCCGGCTACGTCACCGGCCAGACGCTGCACGTCAACGGCGGGATGGTTATGCCGTGACCGGCTGCCCTGCGGCTTGAGCGCGACTGCTCCGGCGGAACGCCATCGTTGCAAGCAGCAGCGTGATCAGCGGACCGGTCGGCACGAGCCACATGGCGAGGGCGCGCCCGTAAAGTGGATGCGCCCAGATCAGTGCGAGCACCACTCGCTCCCACCGGTTGAATCCCGTCCTCCTGGCCTCCGCGTAAAGGAAGGCGCCGCCGACGGCGACCACCGCCAGGTCATAGTCCTGGACATAGGGCGTCCACAGCGCGGTCGCAGCGCACACCGCCGCCGCCTGGACCCGCTTCGGAGCGTCGCGCAGGTGCCACAGCAGCAGGACCGCCGCCAGGGCAGCCAGTCCTTGAAGAACATAGGCGGCCGGAATGGCAACGCCGAGCAGGCGCGCGGCTCCGAACAGGCTTCCGGTCTTGAAGAAGGGAACCGCGCCGGCTGCAAGGATCTGCGTCCGGCCGAACTCGAGTGATCCGAGGAAGGCGAACCAGGACTCCCATCCCCAGATCAGCATCGAACCACCGATAAGCAGGGACGCGCCGGCAGCGGCAGCGGCAATCGCCGCCCAGTGACGATGCAGGAGCAGCCAGGGGCCGAGCAGCAGTCCAAGTTGCGGTTTGTAGACGAGGGCCCCGATCAAGGAGCCGGACAGCGCCGGAGCGCGGCTCAGCCAGACGAGCGCGCCACCGAGCAAGGCTGCCGTGAGATAGGCATTCTGCCCGTGGGCCAGCACCG
>CBFGZJ010000338.1:0-1784 GCA_965653215.1 uncultured Sphingomonas sp.
CAAGAGGTGGCCAGGGCGAGAGCGCATTCGGTGGATCATATCGCGCGATGATTAGGGGCAGGGGCTCACCGCGCAAGCCATGGCCTGTGCAACAGGTCAGCAGATGGAATGTCACTCCGGCTGATGTAAGTCTTGGGCCATGCCAAAGGCCAACACAGGCGTGGTTCTCCTGCGCAGGCGCGTGATCGACCCGCTGCTCAGGTTGCTGGTGCGACCGGTGTACCGGTTGTTTGCCTTGTCGTGGATTGTGCGGCGTCCCCGAACGTTCGGCGTTCATGCATTGCCGCTGACGCCAGAAGGCAGGATCGTTCTGGTGAAGTTACGTTATGCAGGCGGCTGGCGACTGCCTAGCGGCGGGCGCGGCGAGAGTGAGGATCCAGAGGCGGCGGTGCTTCGTGAACTGCGCGAGGAGATCGGGATGATCCGTCACGGCCGGGTTGAGGCGGCTGCTATCCTCGAGGAAGTCGCCGACCATCGGCGCGATCCGTGTCGCTCTTCGTGGTCCGAGACGTCGAGTATCAGCCGCGCTGGTCATGGGAGGTCGAGCAGGTGATCGAAGCAGCTCCCGATCAGCTTCCGCAAGGGCTGTCCCCGCGCGCAGCGGGCTGGCTGAACGCGATCGAACACCGCATCTGACGAGAGGCCGAAAAGGTAAGCCCCGTCGCTTCTCAGCGGCGGGGCTCCCTAGCGCTCATATCGTCACGACATGAGCTGCAATCGCCCATCCGATGATTGAACTTTCATCCAATGATCCGACGAGCAAGGTGAAAACGCGGTCCGCGTAACTCAGTTCCGCATCAACGGACATATGGCCGTAGTTTTTCTCCAGGACACAGTCGGGCAGCAGTTTCGTCAGTGCGGGGTCGGTTCTCCCGGAACGACAGTGTCCTCGCCGAGAATGCGGCGGATATAGAGTTCCTTGACTGCGACGTAGATCACGACCGTCAGAGGCGCCGCAAGAAGCACGCCCAACGGGCCGAACACCAAGCCCATAGCGATCAACGCAAACAGGGTGAGGGCCGGCGGGAGCGACACCGCCTTTCGCTGCACGATCGGCGTAATCAAATAGCCTTCGACTTGCTGTACGGCCGCAAGGAGGAAGAGGGTGGCGATGACGGTCTGAGTGCCCATCGTCGCCGCGATCAGGAGCGCCGGGACGGCTGTCAACAGCGGTCCGGCGTAAGGAATGAATTCCAGCATCCCCGCCAGCAGCCCCAGTGCGATCGCGGACGGCAAGCCGATCAGCCATGCGCCAATTCCAGTCAGGACCCCCACCAGCAGCATCGCCACCAACTGTCCGACCAGCCACAGCCGAAGGGCGCCGCCCGACGCGTCAAGCGTCTCTTCAACCGCCGGGCGAAGCGGCTTGGGGAACAGCTTCAGCAAACCAGTACGATAAAGCCGCGGCTGGAATGCGAGGTAGATCCCACCGATCAGGATTGCGAAAAAGCCGGCGATCGCCGTTCCCAGGGACATGACATAATAGCCAGCGCCGGACACGCTGCGGCCGAGCATCAGGTTCAGCCATTCAAGGAAGGGACGCCCAAGCGGACTCTCCCGGAGCCGCTCCTCAGTGGCCCTCCATGCTTCTGGAACAATGTTCCCGAGTTCGCTGACCTGGGTGCTCACTTCGGATCCGAAAATCCAGCCGATCAGGCCAAAGATCAGCAGGAGCAGAAGGATGGTGGCCGTCAGCGCCCATTCCGCCGAGATCCGGCCGGAGCGTGCGAGCGGATCGGCGACCCCGTGCAGCAGAACGGCGAAAATCACAGAGCCGAAGGCAA
>CBFGZJ010000339.1:0-1766 GCA_965653215.1 uncultured Sphingomonas sp.
ACCCTTGCTTTTCTTTACCACCTGAAGGTCCGGATTGACGTCTCCTCCGCCCAGTGGCGATTGTGCCGGAACCTGTCCGAACAAGGGTGAAGCGCGACCCCCGACAGCAACGATGGCCGTGACCATCGCGCTTTGCATCATGAACGCTCGCCGGTCCGATCCCGCCGGCGGCTCGGAATAATCCAGCTCAGGGTAGCTGAAGGTTTCGCTGCTGCCAGTCTCAAAGTCCATCGTGAACTCCCAACTCAATCAGGGAACCGGCACCGGAAGCTGCAGAGTGCAGAACCAGCGCCCTCGATTTCCTATGTTGCGCTGCTGAGCATATGTTGGGGTGGCTGACCCGCTATCAGGGCGAACCCGGAGATGGCTCGGTCGAATTGCCGACCTGCTGACGCAGCGAGCAAGAGCGCTGATCTGCGGCGATCAGGGCATATCCCGATGGAGCAGCTAGGTCCTCGGCTTATGCTCCCACAGTATCGCGGAAGGAGCAGGTCGATGGCGGTGCTTGAGGCGAAAGCGCCTGTTGGACGCAACTCGCACGAGAAGTTCGACAGGCTGATTGCCACGGCGCGCAAGCACCCACCGGTCAGGGTCGCCGTTGCGCACCCTTGCGATCAGGTGTCGCTTGAAAGCGCGGCCGCCGCGGCGCGGTTGCAGTTGATTGAACCGATCCTCGTCGGACCTGAGCAGCGCATCCGGGAGGTCGCCGCCAAGCATAAGGTCGATATTGGCCGGTTCGATATCGTCGATGCAGAATACAGCGTGCAGTCAGCCACGAGATCGGTCGATTTGGTTCGGGAAGGGAGGGCGGAAGCCCTCATGAAGGGCAGTCTGCACACCGACGAACTGATGGCTGCGGTCGTCAAGCGCGACACAGGCTTACGGACCGCTCGCCGGATCAGTCATTGCTTCATCATGGACGTGCCCGATCACGACCAGCCGCTGATCATCACGGACGCGGCGGTCAACATCGCGCCCGACCTGAAGGGCAAAGCCGATATCACGCAGAACGCGATCGATCTTGCGCATGCGCTCGGCCAGAAGGAAGTGCGCGTCGCCATCCTGAGCGCGATGGAAAGCGTCAACCCGGACGTTCCATCGACGCTTGAGGCTGCGGCCCTGTGCAAGATGGCCGATCGAGGGCAGATCACCGGTGCTGTGCTGGACGGCCCGCTCGCGCTCGACAACGCGATCAGCCCGGAAGCAGCAGCGATCAAGAAAATCTCCTCGCCGGTCGCTGGCCGAGCGACGGTGCTGGTGGTGCCCGATCTCGAAGCCGGCAACATGCTCGCGAAGAGCCTGTCGTTCCTCGCCGATGCGGATGCCGCGGGAATTGTCCTCGGAGCCAAGGTGCCGATCATCCTCACCAGCCGGGCGGATGAGGAGATGGCGCGGCTGGCATCCTGCGCCGTTGCTCAGCTGCTCGTTGCGGCGCGCCGCGCAAGCGCGTCGTCGGCGATTCAATAAGCGGTTGGCAAGTCCAGCAGGAGCTCGAGCATGGCCGAGTGCATCGCCGTCCTGAATGCCGGTTCTTCCAGCATCAAGTTCGCTTTGTTCGAAGCGGATGGTGGCGAACGGCTGCTCTACCGCGGTCAACTGGAGAACATCGGTGTTTCTCCCCGTCTGAGTGCCGAGGATGCAAGCGGGAAGGAACTGCTCAACAATCAGTGGGCACCGGGTGAGATCGATCATCGGTCAGGAACGAAGATCATCGTCGAAACGATGATCGGCTTGCTCGGTGGGAGGCCGGTGGCAGGGGTAGGGCA
>CBFGZJ010000340.1:0-1755 GCA_965653215.1 uncultured Sphingomonas sp.
GAACTTCGCCGCCTCAAGCATCTTCGTCAGTTCTTTATGATAGGAGCCGTCCACCCAGTCAGAGCCGAACTCCTTGCCGTCACCAGGCCAGGATGTGGCGCCAAACTTCGTGAAATAGCCGAGGTGGAACTTCGTGTGGGCCATGCTTCCTGTCTTCCTTTTCTTCGATCCACATGGGGCTGTGGATCTCTCCCTGACGTGATCACCAGTCTCGTCCAGGTCGCTGCGGACCTCGGCCCGCTGCTCACCAATCCATCACTGGCGCAATCATGTCGATAGTTGACAATCTTCAACGTTTGTCAAGCGTGCGGGTCGAATCTCCCGGAGCGCCGAACCTCGCAGTGCCCTGTCATTCTGATACTACACGAGTAAAGGTCTGTATCGGAGAAGAGCATGACGGATTTGATCGGGTTCATCGGACTTGGGCAGATGGGCCGGCCAATGGCGTCGAACCTGGTGCGCAAGGGCTTCGACGTGATCGTCTTCGACGTTCAGGCGAGCGCGCTCGATGCACTGCAATCCGTCGGTGCGCGGGTGGCTTCCAGTGCTGTGGAGGTCGCGCAACAAAGCCGAGTTCTGTTCACCATGCTTCCCAACTCCCCGCATGTGAGGGCGGTCGTCGAGGGCGACGTCGTCCCCAACATGGCCAGAGGTGGCTTGATCGTGGACATGAGCACCATCGACCCGAGCACAACCGACGATCTCATTGAAGTTGCACGAGCCGCGGGCTTGGGGTTCGTCGATGCACCTGTCGGGCGCACCACGGCCTTCGCCGAGCGCGGCGAGTCCCTGTTCATGGTCGGTGCGGAGGCGGAGCATCTCGACCGCATCCGGCCGATGCTGGAGGCGATGGGAACCAAGATCGTGCATTGCGGCGGACCTGGATCCGGAATCCGGATCAAGATCGTCAATAATTTCGTCGCGGTTGGACTGTGCCAGCTGGATGCCGAAGCGCTGACTCTGGGCGCTGCACTCGGCCTCGATATCAAAACGGAGCTTGAGGTTCTCACCGGCACTCTCGCAACGAACGGATTTCTGGCAGTCGGATTTCCCGACAAGACATTGTCGGGCGACATCGAACCCGGGTTTCAAATCGATCTTGCGCATAAGGACATCTCGATCGCCATCGACACGGCCAATCGCTTGCGCGTCCCGCTGCCGGTTGGCACCGCGACCCGCGAAGCGATCAATATCGCGCGCGCTCGCGGCTATGGCGGAAAGGATTTCACGGGACTCCTCGACAGCCTCGTTGAGCTGACCGGCGTCGAGAAGCCGCTGTTGAAGCCGTGAGGACCTGCGGCGAGTGACCTCCAGTCAAGCAAATCCGTTCCGCGCGCTGCCGCAGATGCAGGCTCTGCTTGAGCATTCCGGTGCCCAGGCGCTCACCGAGGAGTTCGGCCGGGATTCGGTGAGCGGTGCACTGCGCGGAATTCTCGACGGGCTTCGCGCGCAGATTGCGAACGACCCCGAAACAGCTGTGCCGGACCTGGAGGCATTGGTCGAAAAGGCTGCCGAGCAAATCCGACAGAAGCGCAACCCCCGGTTGCGCCGGGTGATCAACGCCACCGGGATCGTCCTGCACACCAACCTTGGCCGGGCGCCTCTCGCACCCGAAGCCATCGCCGCAATGGCTGAAGTCGCGCGTGGTTACTGCAATCTGGAATTCGACCTCCAATCCGGCCGCCGCCGATCTCGAACGCACGGGATCAGCGAGCTCGTTCAGGAGCTGACCGGAGCGCAAGCGGGACTGGCCGT
>CBFGZJ010000341.1:0-1751 GCA_965653215.1 uncultured Sphingomonas sp.
TGCGCAGCGGAGCGTGGCAAGATCGCCATCGAACCGTCTGAAAACCCGATCCGTGCCTCGCTTCCAGACTTGGACAGCACCACCGCCTTTTTCCAGTCGGGAAAGCCAGTTCCGAGCGCCGCCGCGGACAACCGTCCGCGCCAATCGCCGCTGACATCGATGCTTAACCCGGGGTCGCGCCACCCGCGCCCGCCGTCGAACTTGGCCAACCCTTCCCGTAAAGCTTCCGCGGCGGCATCCTGCATGACCGGCACCATCGAAGTCCGCACCCACAAACCGCCCGCATAGACGCTGTCGGGGCCATTGTCCGCGTCTTCGCCGAAGCTCTTGTTGTTGATCAGCTGACGGCGCACCTCCTCCATGAAGTAGCCGCCCATCTGACGGAATTTCTCATTGCTACCGTAGCGGATCGTACCGAGCGGTTCGGCGGCCGCAGCCACTCGCTGCTGCTCGCTGATATAGCCATTATCCCGCATCTCGCGCAGGACATAGTTGCGCCGGTCGAGCGCCTTCTGGGTGGCTCGAACCGGATCATAATTGGACGGCGCTTTCGGGAGGACGGCGAGATAGGCCGCTTCCGAAAGCTTGAGGTCGCCAACATCCTTGTCGAAATAGGCGCGGCTCGCCGCCTGCACCCCATAGGCGTTGCGCCCAAGAAAGATCTGATTGAGGTAGAGTTCGAGGATCTGTTCCTTGGTCAGCACGGACTCAAGCCGGAAGGCGAGAATTGCCTCGCGGATCTTGCGCGTGATCGAATATTCGTTCGACTGGAGGAGGTTCTTCGCGACCTGCTGCGTGATCGTCGATCCGCCCTTCGCCCGACCGCCAGTGACACTCTTGCGAGTGAAGTCGAACACTGCACCGACGAGGCCCGGATAATCGATTCCGCCATGGGTGAAGAAGGTCTTGTCCTCGGCCGAGATGAAGGCGTTGACCACCAGCGGCGGATATTCATCGAACGAGAGCTCAACCCGCCGCTCGCGAGCGAACGTCTGCACCGGGTTGCCGTCATAACCGCGCACATTGGTGGGCAGCGGCGGCTGGTAAGCGAGCAGTCTTTCCGATGACGGGAGTCCGGCGGCAAACCATAACCAAACCGCCGCGAACAGAAGGAATCCGGCCAGCCCCGCGTAGGTTCCGCGGCGGACCCATGGCCGTTCCCACATCGGTTGAAGCCGAGCGAGAACTCGCCGGTTGAAGGCAACCAAGTCCGGAAGCGGGAGCTGGCGGGAAGTCAGCGATTCCATCGGCCGGTCCTCTAACGCGTCAGCTGCCGTTGGCAAAGCTGGCGTTGATCATCGCCGCCCGCGCAGTGCCAGATCCCGTTCGATGGTATCGGCAAGCGCATCGACAATCTTGGCTCGTCCGTCCGGCGACCTGAGCATCGCCTCATCCTGAACGTTGCTGAGATACCCCACCTCGACCAGGACAGCTGGCACCGCGGCGGTCCGCAGCACAAGAAACGAAGCAAATTGGTGCGGGTCTGGTCTCAGCGGGAGACGGCTGCCTGCTGTCCTGACCAGCCGGTCGGCGACTTCGGCGGAGGCCTGCATTTCGTCGCGGACTGCTAGGTCGGCGAGAAGATGACGCACGGACCCATCCCGCTCGCTGGTCACCGCTGTCTCATCGCCGTTCTGCACTCGCGCCAGCTGCGCGGCGGCGGCGTCCGACGCCACCTCTGACAGCGAATAGACCGAAGCCCCGCGCGCCAGGGGATTGCGGGCACTATCGGCGTGGAGCGACAGGAACAG
>CBFGZJ010000342.1:0-1744 GCA_965653215.1 uncultured Sphingomonas sp.
GTGAGCGTCACCGTGACTGTGTCCACGGTCCCAGTGCCTCCCACACCCTGGATGAGATGGTTGTTGGTAACGATGTAGCCGTCCGGCGAGACGATGAATCCGGAACCGAGCGAACCGGTTTCACGGGTCCGCGGTCCTCGATCCGTCGTGCCCGGGCCCTGGGGCCCGCCAAAGCGCCGGAAGAACTCTTCAAACGGGTCCGGTTGACTACGGACCGGGACCCGCTGCCGCGTCGAGATATTGACAACCGCCGGCTGCAGTCGTGCCGACAGATCCGCGAAGGACATGGGCGCGCCTGCTCGCGGAGCCGCGGTCAGGGAGGGCGGATTCTGCGCGACCTGGGCGCCGACCGGGCCGGTCGCCAGGGAGAAAGCCGTCCCTCCCAACAACAACGCAGCAGTCACTCCATAGGCATAGCGCACCGGAGACTCCTTCTTGAGATTCATCCTTTTTCCTCGCTGGGTGGGGGCCATTTGCTGCAAGCCTAGGCCGGCCCCTGCTGAACGCGGTTTGAACATTGTCAGCGGCTGCCTCCGCTGAATTGCCTCAGATAGTCATTGTTGGGCGACAGAACGATCGTCGTCGGTGCGACCTTATTGCCCTCATCGCCAATAAAGGTTGTCTGATACGACTGCATGGCGCGATAGAACTCATAGAAACCGGGATCCTTGCCGAAGCTGGCGGCGTAGGTGCGCGCAGCCTCCGCATCCGCTTCCGCGCGGATGATCTGCGCCTGCTTCGCTCCCTGGGCCCGGATTGACCTTGCCTCCTGCAGACGTGCGGTCCGCATCCGGTCGAAGGCACTTTCCAGTGGAGTGCCATCCGGCAGATCGGCACGCTTGATGCGGACGTCGATCACCTCCGCGCCATATTGCTTCGCAACGCGATTCAGGCCGCGGCGGATGTTTTCCATGATCGCTCCGCGCTCGGGCGTTAGGAGGACCGCGAACTCGCGCTTGCCAAGTTCGTTGCGCAGCTCGGAGCCGAGGATCGGCCGAAGGGCCTGGCTCACTCGCTCCTCGCTTCGCGCACGGATGTACATCCGCAACGGATCGACGATGCGATAGCGAGCGAAGGCGTCGACGACGAGCCGCAGCTGGTCGGTAGAGAGCACCTGCTGGCGCTCCATGTCGACGTTCAACACCCGCTTGTCGATCCAAACAATATTCTCGGCGAAAGGAATTCGAGCGGCGAGTCCAGCGCCCACCCCGCCGATCGGCTCTCCGGGCTGATAGCGGTTGAGAATACGGTCAGGCTTTCCAAAGCGGACCACGATCGCCTGGCGCGTCTCGGGCACGATCGCGAAGGTCGACAGCAATGTCACCAACACCAGGAAAGCCAGGCCAATGGCGATTGCCGGGTGACGGCGGATCGTTTCCATCACTGCGCTTGCTCCCGCTGGGCTGTACGGCGCTGCACATCGGGCAACGGCAGGTAGGGCGTCACTCCCGGAGCCTCGACGATCGTCTTCTCCACGTTGGCCAGGACACGCTCCATTGTTTCATAATACATTCGCCGGCGGGTCACCTCGGGTGCGAGGCGATACTCCTCGAACACCTTGTCGAAAGCGGTCGCTTCGCCCTGCGCCTTGGCGGTTAGCTGCAGGGCGTATGCGCGCGCCTGGTTGACATAGCTCTGCGCCTGCTGCTGCGCGGCAGTGACTTCCTTGAACGCGTCGTTGACCGCCGAAGGCGGGTCGGCCTGCTTGATCGCCACGCCCTGGATCACGACGCCGGAGCGGTAG
>CBFGZJ010000343.1:0-1730 GCA_965653215.1 uncultured Sphingomonas sp.
TTCCCAACCACGCACCACTCACCATCGCCGAACAGTTCGGGACATTGGAATCGCTGTTTCCCGGCCGCGTTGACCTGGGTCTGGGTCGAGCGCCCGGAACGGATCAGGCAGCGGCCTATGCGCTGAGGCGCAACCTTGCCTCGGATGAGCAACAATTCCCCCGCGATGTTCTTGAAGTGATGGACTATCTCCGCGGCGGGGAGCGACGGGTTCGCGCGATCCCCGGTGAGGGTCTCAGGGTGCCGGTATGGATTTTGGGCTCCAGCCTGTTCGGTGCACAGCTTGCAGCGATGCTCGGCCTGCCATTCGCCTTCGCATCACATTTCGCCCCGGCGCAGCTGGATGAAGCGATCGACATCTACCGCGCCCGCTTCGAACCGTCCAATCAGCTCAGGCGGCCCTATGTCATGCTTGGCTTCAACTGCATTGCGGCGGACAGCGACGCCGAGGCTGAATTGCTAGCGACCTCCGGCCAGCAGGCGTTCACCGCGCTTCGATCGGGCAAGCCTATCCCGCTGCCGCCTCCTCGCCTTGGCTTCGCGGAGACTCTCACCTTGTCCGAGAAGGCCATGCTGGACCGGTTCCTTGAGTGTGCGGCAATCGGCGGTCCGCACACGGTTCGGCAGAAGGTGGTCGCCTTTGCGGAGCGTACACGCGCCGACGAACTGATGGTGACTGCTCAAATCTACGATCATCGAGCGCGCGTGCGGTCTTATGAAATTCTCGCTGACGTGATGAGTGCCACGCCGACGACTGCCGAGCCGGACAGTCAGGCGAGCCGGTAATGGCCAGGAAGGCTCCTTGATTTATCGTTTTGGTGAGTGTGTATTTACTTCTTTGCTTCTCGGCGGCGCCAAAAGTTGGAGAAGCGGGGCAGGAGAGCAGCGAGATGTTGAAGGACGCCGAGTTTCCAGGTGTGAAGGCACTATTCGAGCGGCATGTTGCGGCCCGGGACATCGCTGGCGCAGTGCTCGCGGTCACGGTGGGGGATGCGGAGCCGGTCTATGTCTGCGTCGGTGAGACCGGGTTCGGTACCGGTCGGCCGCTGAATCCCGACAGCATTCACCGGATTTATTCGCAGACGAAGCCGGTCACCGGCATCGCGATCATGATGTTGATCGAGGACGGCCTGATCGCACTCGACCAGCCGGTCGGTGAGCTGTTGCCGTCCCTCGCCGACCTCCCGGTGCTGGTCAGCCCGGACAGCACGGAGGTACGCCAAGCCAGGCAACAGCCGACCGTCCGGCATCTTCTGACCCACACTGCGGGGTTTAGCTATGGCTTGCAGATGTCGCCTCTTTCCGCACGGTATCGCGAGCTCGGCATCCTCCCCGGCGGAGGCGCGCGGATCGGCGGTTATGAGGACGGCATTGAGCCTCTCCGTGACCTGGACGACATGATCAACCGCCTGGCCGGCCTTCCGCTGGAGCAGGAACCCGGCGAAAAATTCGAATACAGCCTGTCGATCGACATCCTCGGCGCAATCGTCGAAAAGGTGAGCGGACAGGGCCTCGACCAATTCTTCGAGCGGCGCATCTTCGAGCCACTTGGGATGGTCGATACACATTTCACCGTGCCGGGTGACAAGCTCGACCGTCTGGTCAACCTCCACCGCCGCGAGGCGGACGGCAGCTGGACGCTGCTCGACGATCCGATGAACAGCGCGTTTGCCCGCCCCGTTGCACTTTCAGGCGGAGGCGGAATGGTCTCGACCGCTCGGGACTATATGC
>CBFGZJ010000344.1:0-1719 GCA_965653215.1 uncultured Sphingomonas sp.
ATTCCACAATCCGGACCGCGCCATACTCCTTGAAAAACGCCGCTGCCTCGGAAGCCATGCGCCGGTAGTCTTCCTTCTTGCCGTGCGGCACTGGCACCACAAATCCCTGGATGTAGCTCATGCAAACGCTCCTTCCGGTTGATGCTGATCGAATGCGGCAAGCTGGTCGGCAAGGGCGCGCTGGAAGGCGGGCCGCTGCTCCGCTCGCTCCTGAAATGCTGCAAGGTTGGCGAATTCGCTGACCAGAGATGTGTGACGCAGGCTTCGAATGACGGTGACCATCATCAGATCACCGATGGTGAAGCTGCCTTCGAGCCATTTCCGCTCGCCAAGCCACTCCGACACCCGCCGGAGCTTGAGTCTGGCAAAATCTTCCGCTCCCGGCCGCCGCAGCTTCGCCCATTCCTCGCCCGGATAGAAGAAGTCGATCAGGGCGAGATTCATGATCGCCGGTTCGACGCTGTTGAGCGCGGCATAGGTCCATTGAATGGCACGGATGCGCTGTTCGGGATCGCGTGGAAGCAGCCGCGCATCCTTTTCGCCGATATGCTGAACAATTGCGCCGCTCTCGAAAATCGTCAGCGACCCCTCACGGTAAACCGGAACTTGGTCGAAAGGCTGTTCGCGCAGATAAGCCGGATCACGGTCGTGGCCGACCAGCCGTTCGCGATAATCGAGGTCTGCTTCCTCAAGCGCCCACCGCACTCGCAGGTCGCGGACCAGCCCGCGGGCCAAGTCCGGAACCCAGCGGAACGCAGTAACCTCAATCGCAGCGTCTGGGTTGATCGGCATCGAGCGTCTCCTCAGGCGGGGGCATGCTCGGCGATGGCAGAGGCTCCCTGCTCCGCCGCCGCGGGGTCCATCCACGTTACCTCCCAGATGTGCCCGTCGGGATCCTCAAAGCTGCGCAAGTACATGGCGCCGAAATCCTGCTTGGGAGTGGGATCGGCAACGCCGCCGGCGGCGGCTGCCTGGGCGACGATTGAATCCACTCCCTCACGATTTTCGCGCGAGATGCACAGCATCACCTGCGCGCTGTGACGCGCATCAGGAATTTCCTTGCGCGTGAACTGGCGCCATTTGTCGTGGGTCAGCAGCATGACGACGATCGCGTCCGACAGTTGCATCGCCGCGGCCGTGTCGTCGGTGAAGCGCGGCTCGTTCCGCCAGCCGACCGCCTCGTAGAAAGCTTTTGAGCGGCTGAGGTCCGTCACCGGCAGGTTCACGAAGATCATCTGGGTCATGGCTCTTCCCCTTTGCTCAAAGAACGACGCGACTCGATTCGCTTGTGTTTTGCCGTTGAAGGTTATTAAAAGCAACCAACATGTTAGAAAAGAAAACTACACAGCGACGAGCCGAGGCAAAACGCAGCTATGAAGACGCGTGCGGCGCTGCCCACGGACTGGAACTGATCGGCGAGCGCTGGGCGCTGCTTGTCCTGCGTGAATTAATGCTTGGACCTCGGCGATTTTCCGGCCTGCGCGCCGACCTGCCGGGAATCAGCGCCAATGTGCTGACCCAGCGGCTGGCAGAGTTGCAAGAGCGCGGGCTGATAAGGAGGCGACGGTTGCCTCCACCCGCCTCGGTCCAGGTCTATGAGGCAACGCCCTGGGGGCTGGAGGCGGAGCCGGTACTTCAGGAACTCGGCCGCTGGGCGGCTCGGAGCCCGCACCATGATCCGGCACTGCCGCTCAGCGCCGTGTCGCTGATGCTGTCTCT
>CBFGZJ010000345.1:0-1680 GCA_965653215.1 uncultured Sphingomonas sp.
TTGATCTCCTGGGCACGATCAACCTTGCAAGCACAGACTTTCTACTCTGAAGCCGTCCCAAGACTTTTGATTAAAGGGCCAAAGCGGCGCCGTTGCCAGCGGACTTTCGCCGGGCCCCGCAGGGCTACCGCGTAGAAAAGGGATGCTGCAGGCCGATACAAGCTCAGGGCGAATGTCTGCCTCGGGTCGAAAGCGGACACTCACCCGTCAGCTGGGCAGGACGTCCGAGTTGCGTGCAAACCTTAGGTGCTGGACCGCCCGACCCCGTCTATCATAGACTGTCGAAGCTCGGGCGGGGAGGTGTCATGGGTTTCAATTCCTCAATCGCAGGTGTCGCGACGGCAATGATGCTCATCGCGGCCACTGAGCCGACGCGGATCCAGCCGTCGGGCAATTGGCATCTCGATTACGCCGAGCAAAGTTGCCGGCTGATGCGAACCTTTGGCGAGGGCCAGACCAAGACCGTCCTCCTCATGGAAAGTTCGGCTCCAGAGCGTTTGACAATGGTCGTTATAGGCAGGCCGCTCAAGAACTACGCCGAAGAAGTCGACGCAAGATTTCTCCCAGTTGGCAGCAAGACGTTCAAAGGTTGGTCAGACCTGAAGTCTACAAACGGTGACCCGGCGATCCTGTGGTCGCAGGTATATTTATTGCCCGAGGCGCTGATCGAGAAGCTGGAAAAGACGCAAGCTGAATCGCGGGAGGACGACCGGCCGCCACCTATCGACTTGGCCGAGAGAGCCAGGCTGCGGTTGGAACGTCAGCAGTTCGTCAACAAGGTGTTGGCGCTGGAGATTCAAACGCGGCGCAAAAATCCGGTCATTCTCGAGACCGGCCCGATGGGGAAGCCCATTAGAATGCTCGACAAGTGCAGCAGGGATTCGTTGAAGGACTGGGGCATCGACCCGGATGTGGAAGATAGAATCGTGCGCCCCCCGTGGGCACCCAATACGGTGCGTTGGTTCAGCACCGATGACTATCCCAGGAACATGCTTGAACGCGGCAAGGAGGCGATGGTCAGCGTCCGCTTGCTTGTGGACGCCTCCGGCGCAGTCACTAGCTGCACCAGCCTGAGCCAATTCAAGGAGCCGGAGTTCAATCAGATCACGTGCGCCAACTACATGAAAAAAGCGCGGTTCGCTCCGGCGGAACTCGCCGACGGAACCAAGGTCCCGAGTTACGTCACCCAGCGCGTCCGGTTCATCATGGAACGCTAGCCACGGGGAGCGTACGGTCGCAATGGGTGGAAAGCGGACATCCGTTCTTCGTCATTCCCGCGAAAGCGGGAACCCAGCTAAGAACAGCCATGCCCAGCGATTTCGGTCCAGTCGTCTACATTCTGGCATCGCAGCGCAACGGCACCCTTTATGTCGGGGTAACCTCCAACCTGCTCAGCCGTATTCACAATCACCGCGAAGGTCTGCTGCCAGGGTTCACCCGCGAGCATGGCGTGAAACTGCTGGTCTGGTTCGAACAACACTCAACGATGGACGCGGCCATCACGCGCGAGAAACGGATCAAGAAATGGAATCGGTCGTGGAAGCTCGACCTGATTGAGCGGGAGAACCCGGAGTGGCGTGATCTCGCTCAGGAATTCGGCTTTCCGCCGCTCTAAGTTGATCATTGGCTGGGTCCCCGCTTTCGCGGGGATGACGAGCAGGGGAGCATACGGCCGCAATG
>CBFGZJ010000346.1:0-1680 GCA_965653215.1 uncultured Sphingomonas sp.
GAGGTCGATCGCGTTCAATGTCCCCCACGGCGGCTTCACCGCCGGATAGCCATCGGGGTCCGCGAACCGCTCGTACCCCGTGAACATGTAGCGCGAGGCCTTGCTCCCGCCGAGCAGACCATACTCCCGTCGCAGCGCCTCGGGGAGGCTAGGTGGGAGGAGTAGAGTTGGAGCGGGAGAGGTCGATTTTCCGAGCAAATAGTCGACTACCGCGGTGCGATCAGCGGCGGCGATGTGCGGGAAGCCCGGCATGCGGCCCCGACCTCCCGCAATCACCGCTTCGATGCGCGTGCGGGTCAGCCGCTTGCCCACGTCGATGAGCCCCGGAAACGCTGGGGGGATGCCTTTGCGATCCGCTCCATGGCAGGAGGCACAATTCTGGACATAAAGCGACTCTCCCTTGCTGTTCGTGCGTCGGTTCTCCGCGAGTCCTCCGAGCCATGGGACGAACAGGATGCCGCGCTTCCGGTCGGCGGCCGATCCGCCCCACTGGGCACCACCGTCGAAGCCGGGGAACACGACGGTTTTCCGCTGCACCTCAAGTGGGGTGAACGGTCCTTCGTTGCGAAGATTGCGAAACCGGCGAAGCACCGCCGCTCGAGCTTGCGGCGTTCGGTCGGTCAGCAGGTCTTCGGTGAGAAGCTGGCGCGCAAAGGGAGCGGGGAGGGTTGGGAAGGGCTGTGTGGGCGAGGTCCGCTCGCGCGGAAGGCTGGTTTGCGGGACTGGCCGCTCCACAATCGGAAACAGGGCCTTGCCGGTCACGCGGTCGAACAGGAATACGAAACCCTGCTTGCTGGTTTGTGCGACCGCATCGACGCGCCGGCCGTCGCGAACAACCGTCAGCAGCGTCGGCGGAGACGGGAAATCACGGTCCCACAAGTCGTGATGAACGCCCTGAAAGTGCCAGATCTTGCGGCCCGTGCTTGCGTCAAGCGCGAGCAGAGTGTTGGCGTAAAGATTGTCTCCGAGCCTTTCCGTGCCATCGAAGTCGGGCGAAGCGGAGCCGGTCGGGACGTAGACAATGCCGCGCTGCTCATCGAGCGCCATGCCGGCCCAGTTGTTGGCGCCGCCTGCCTCGGCCAAAGCCTCCCTGGGCCAGGTCTCGGCACCCGGTTCACCTTCCGCCGGAGTGGCTCGGAAGGTCCAGCGCGGCTTGCCGGTGCGCACATCAAAGGCGCGAATGTGCCCAGGCGCTGCCGGCAACCCCTCGCCGGTGCGGAAGCCCGTGATCAGCAGGTCACGATAGATGATTCCGGGCGAGGTCAAGAACACGCCGAAACTTGCCGGATCGCGACCCATGCCGTCGCGCAGATCGATCCGCCCGCCTTGCCCGAAGCTCGGGATTGGCCGGCCAGTCGTCAGATCGAGCGCGTAGAGGGAGGAGGCGGACGTGACGAACAGCCGCTGGTCGACCCCATCGCTCCAGTAGGTCAGCCCACGCGCAGGTTGGAAGCTGACCTCGCCCGAGGTAAAACGCCAGCGCGGCTTGCCGGTGGCCGCGTCGAGCGCGTGGACACTCTGATCCGGACCATAGCCATAGAGAGTGCGGCCAATCACAATCGGGCTGGTCTGCACGCCGCCGACGCCAGTCTCGAACCGCCATGCCTGGACCAGCTGTGCGACATTGGTCGGGTTGATCTGCGTCAGCTCCGAGTATCGGTCACTCGCGGGGCTCCCGCC
>CBFGZJ010000347.1:0-1661 GCA_965653215.1 uncultured Sphingomonas sp.
CGACGAGCTGTCGGAATTCCAGCGCCCGGTGCTCGATTCGCTGCGCCAGCCGCTCGAAACCGGCAAGGTCGACGTCGCGCGCGCCAATGCGCACGTCACTTATCCCGCGCGGGTCCAGCTGGTCGCGGCAATGAACCCGTGCCGCTGCGGCCATCTTGGTGATCCGTCGCTCGCCTGCAGCCGCGCTCCAAAGTGCGCCGCCGACTACCAGGCACGGGTGTCCGGTCCGTTGCTCGATCGCATCGACCTTCATGTCGACGTGCAGGGGGTGAGCGCCGCCGATCTGACGTTGCCTCCGCCCGCTGAGGGCAGCGTGGATGTCGCTGAGCGGGTCGCGTCGGCACGCTCGGTGCAGTCGGAGCGCTACAATGGAAGCGGGGTGCGCACCAACGCCGAGGCTGACGGAGAATTGCTCGAGCGGGTTGCCACTCCGGACGAGGCCGGAAGGAAGCTGCTCGCCGATGCGGCAGCGGCCATGCGGCTGAGCGCCCGCGGCTTCCATCGGGTGCTTCGGGTCGCTCGAACGGTGGCTGATCTGGCCGGAAGCGAGACGGTCACCCGAATCCATGTCGCCGAGGCACTCAGCTATCGCCGGCAGCCGCCGCGTAACTGATGAACACGCTGACTTTGTAAAGTTTCTTAAACTTCCAGGAGTAGGTCAGACAGGTACGACCTGGAACGGAGGCCCAGTGGGCAAGCTGTCCATCTATGAGCTGATCGACGGGCCTGGCGTCGAGCTGGCCGAACGCGGGCATCACGTCGTTTATCGCTCTGCTGAAACCAATCGCTGTCCGGGTTGCGGGCGTGCGAACTGGTATGTCGGGCGAACCACGGCAGAGTGCGGGTTCTGCGGTACCGCGGTCGTGCTCGCCGAGGCGCAGCTATCGTCCGCGCCTGCTCCGTCCCGCACTGTGACTGGCACTCCCTGGTCGGAGCGGCGCACCGGCCGGCGGGTCAGCGCATCCGGAGCCCAGCTCAAGGCGAAGGTTGCCGGGTCTCCGCAGACCTTTGCGCTGGAAGATGTTTCGAGCACAGGCGCGCGGGCGCGATCGCGCCGCAAGATGACTCCGAACATGGAACTGCTGGTCAAGCTGGCGAGTGGACGTGAATTCCGAGCCAAAGTAGTTTGGGTCGACGGCGAGCGCTTCGGCCTCGCGTTCACCGGAGACGCTGTGTCTTCCGACTAGCTATGCCTAAAGCATTGCGTTGACGAAACGAAAGAGTAGCATGCCTCTCGCAAATGGGGAGAGGTGACATGACGCCATTCGACTTCGCAATGACTCCATTACGGAAGTATGCCGATTTTTCGGGGCGTGCGCGCCGGGCGGAATATTGGTGGTTTGTGCTGCTGACGATGGTTGCCTCTCTGGTCGCGACCATTATCGACGGCCTGCTGGGGCTCGACGCCCTAGTCGGGCCTTATGGCGTGCTGACGACGCTACTGGGCCTCGCCCTTCTGGTTCCGTCGATAGCGGTCGGCGCCCGCCGGCTCCATGATACCGATCGATCTGGATGGTGGCTGCTGATCGGTTTCATCCCATTGGTCGGGGCGATCGTCCTGATTGTGTTCTTTGTGATGGAGGGCACCCGGGGCGACAATCGCTTTGGCGCCGATCCGTTGGCCGTCGATCGGGGCGCCGCTTTGGTCTGAACCTTGCCAG
>CBFGZJ010000348.1:0-1659 GCA_965653215.1 uncultured Sphingomonas sp.
GGATCGACGACACACGGAGCCTGCCCTTTTCGGAGACGGTCGGCGGCCGCTATTCCCTATGGTCCTCGGTCGGTTTTGCCGCCGCCCTCGCGCTTGGCTGGGCAGCCTTCGAAGAACTGCTTGAGGGCGCGGCGGAGATGGATCGCCATTTCCGCTTCACACCTGCGGAGACCAATGTCCCGCTGATCGCGGCGATGATCGACCGCCTCTACGTCAATGCTTTCGGGGCGCAAACCCGCGGGCTGTTTGCCTATGACGAGCGCCTGCGCTTGCTGCTCTCCTACGTCCAGCAGCTAGAGATGGAGTCGAACGGCAAGTCAGTAAAGGCTGATGGATCGCCGATCGGTCGCGACGGGGCCGCAATTGCGTGGGGCGGAACCGGCACCGATGCACAGCACGCCGTGTTCCAGCTCCTGCATCAGGGGACCGCACTCGTCCCGGTGGAGTTTGTGGCGGTCGCCGAACAGGGTGACACGCAGGACCCGGAACATCATCGCCAGCTCCTGCTCAACGCTTTCGCTCAAGGAGCGGCCCTGATGAGCGGCCGGACCAGCAATGATCCCGCCCGCAGCTATCCTGGTGACCGCCCATCGATGACTGTTTTGCTGCAGCGCCTGGACGCTCGCACTCTCGGCGCGCTGCTGGCATTTTACGAGCATCGGACGTTCGCCAATGCAGTCCTGCTCGGGATCAATCCGTTCGACCAATTTGGCGTCGAACTCGGCAAGCAGATCGCGCGTTCAATCGACGATCCCGAACAGCGCGGCCAATTCGATCCGTCAACGCGCGCTCTGATTGAGAAGGCCGGCCTGTGAGCGAATTTGACTTCGACCTGTTCGTGATTGGCGCTGGCTCGGGAGGCGTCCGGGCGGCGCGGGTCGCCGCTGCTTATGGCGCGCGGGTGGCCGTTGCGGAGGAACATAAGGTCGGCGGGACCTGCGTGATTCGTGGCTGCGTGCCCAAGAAGCTGCTCGTCTATGGAGCCCATTTTGCCGAGGATTTGAGCGATGCGGTGCGCTTTGGCTGGGACGTGCCGAAGTGCGATTTCGAGTGGCCGGTGCTGCGCGACAATGTGCTGAACGAGGTTGCCCGGATCGAAGGCATCTACACGGAAACCTTGCGTTCGCATGATGTCACCATCTTCCCTGAGCGAGCGACCATCGCCGGGCCGCAGTGGGTGCGGCTTGCATCGGGCCGGAGCCTATCGGTTGGCAAGATTCTGATCGCGGTTGGGTCGTGGCCGGTGCTGCCGGAGATCGAGGGAATCGAGCACGCGTTTACCTCCAACGAAGTGTTTCATCTCGAGCGATTGCCCAAACGCATCGTCATCGCTGGCGGAGGCTATATCGCGAATGAGTTCGCCGGGATCTTCCACCAGTTCGGAAGCCATGTGACGCTGGTCAATCGGTCGGACGTAATCCTGCGCGGCTATGATGCGCAAATCCGCGACCGTCTCCTCCAAATTTCGATCTCCAAAGGGATCGACTTCAAGTTCAATGCGAGTTTCGCGGCGATCGAAAAGCAGGAAGACGGTTCACTGAACATCAGAATGAAGGGCTGCGACGATATCGAGGCGGATGCGGTGGCCCTTGCGGAACACCATCGAGGTCGGCCAGATCTCGACCTGCACCTGCACGACCTCGCCGGGCGTCAGCGGCT
>CBFGZJ010000349.1:0-1657 GCA_965653215.1 uncultured Sphingomonas sp.
CCGGTCGCGGAGCGGGACCTTTGGGCTTGCGGCTGATTGGCGGGGGAACAGGACGGGCAAGCGGCGGCGCTTCAGGCGTCGTCTTCGTAGCCGGAGTCCGATGCAATGGCTCAATGGTTGCGGTCACCCGCGACCACAGCGCCGCTTCTTCCTTACTGAGCTCGCGCACGTGCGACCGTGCCCTTCGGCAGCAGGATCAAGGCCTTTCCGCGGGCGGACATTCCGCCTGCGATTGCCGCTGCCGCCTCTCCAGCGCCCCAGAATGTGTCGAATCGGTTCGCGCCCTTGATTGCGCCGCCCGTATCCTGGGCGACCCACAGTCCGCTCGCTTCAGGCCGATCCAGCGCCACCCACACCGGGGCCCCAAGCGGCACGAACAAGGGATCAGCCGCGACCGTCGCCTGCGCCGTGACCGGCACGTCGAGGGCACCGAGCGGGCCGGGTCCGATAAGCTCCCGGAAGAACACATAGCTCGGATTTTCGCGCATCAGCGCCCGGCCGCGATCGGGCTGAGCGCGCATCCACGCGATGATCCCCTTCATGGTTGCGCCGCCGGGCTGGAGCAGTTGCCGCTCCCTCAGCAAGCGGCCGACCGCGACATAAGGAAGGCCGTTCTGGTCGGCATAGCCGATGCGCATCACCTGCCCGTCGGGGAGCCGAAGCCGCCCCGATCCCTGCACCTCAAGAAAGAAGAGGGCGATTGGGTCCGCCGCCCATGCCACCTCCAGCCCTCGCCCTGCCAGCGCTCCGTCCTCGATCTCGGCGCGGCTGAAATACGGCACCAGCTGCCCGAGCGGGTCGACTCTGCCCCGCCCAGTCGTCCCATCCGGACGAACCCCGCGCACGAGATCCGGCGGCTTGCGATAGATCGGCACCTCATAGCCGGGCTGGCGGGTGCGCGAGGCGGCGATCTCCGGCTCGAAATAGCCGGTCGCGAACGCCTCTCCCGGCCCGACCTGGACCCATTCGAACTCGCTGGCGAAAAACTGCGCCGCGCTAGCGGGGGGGATCTGGGCTGCCCGCTCGCATAGCGCCACCCAGTCCTGCGGCCGGGTCAGCCCGGACGGATCCTTGCGAATGACCAGCTTCGGGCAGCTGATCCGGAATGCGGACAGGACCCGGTCGGCGCGCTCGGGCGACATGGGCTGCGGGGTGGCCAGTTCCACTCCCGCCTGAAGAGCGTTCGGCGGAGGGGGTGGTAGCGGTTGCGGCGGTGGCAACGGCGCCGGAATTGGCGGCTGCGGGACCGGCGGCTGGGGCCGGCTGACGCAGGCGGAAACAGCGAGGAGGAGCGCCGCAAGGGCGCCCGCGCGCAACCGGCTCACTCTTCCTCGTCGGTTTCGATCAGGAGCCAGTTGGGATCACGCGACGACAGGTCGCGCCGGAACGTCCACAGATCGCGGGTCTGAACTGCATCGCTTAGCGAGCCCGCGACGACATTCCCGTCCTTGTCGCGGGTGACGGCGGCGACGTCCGCCTCAAAGCGCACGGTAATGGTCGCGATGCTCCGGTCGAGGGCAGCGGACACGATCACCGCCCGGTCAATTGCGACCAGCCGGTTGTCGAGTTGATGACCTTCCGCAGCGCGTTGATCGACTGCAGCCTGGAAGGTACCAAGGACATCGGCATCGACATGGGCGCGAACCGGATCAAGATC
>CBFGZJ010000350.1:0-1655 GCA_965653215.1 uncultured Sphingomonas sp.
TCTGCTTGTCTTTAACGGACCAACCGCGCTGTCGCTCGGCGCAGTGGCCGGAGCGGTCGGGGCACTGGTCCTTCTGCTCGCCCTCGCAGGTCCACGAGCGGAGACCAGCACGGTCCTGCTCGCCGGCCTTGCAATCAGCGCCCTTGCCGGAGCCCTCACCACCCTGGCGCTCGCCCTCGCGCCTTCGCCATTCGCTTTCTACGACGCCTATGAATGGCTGATGGGGTCACTGGTTGACCGCAGCCTCACGCAGGCGGCGTTCGCCGGCGTTCCGACACTCGTCACCCTGCTCCTCCTGCTTCGCCTGGTTCGTCCGCTTGATCAATTGGCGCTCGGCGAAGATGTTGCGGAAGCTCTCGGCCATGACATCAACCGGGTGCGGCTTCAGCTGATCGTCTTGACCGCCTTCGGTGTCGGCGCATGCGTCGCAATCTGCGGAGCAATCGGGTTCATTGGACTGATCGCGCCGATCTTCGCGCGCACCTTGACGCGCGGTTACCCGGGCCGGGCGATTCTCCCGGCGGCGTTGATCGGCGCCCTGCTGCTGACTTCGGCTGACCTAGTTGTCCGCCTGGCCCCACTTGGCCGAACCCTGCCGATCGGGGTCGTCACGGCGCTACTGGGAGCGCCCTTCTTCCTGTGGCTGGTGGCTCACATGCGATGGTCGCTGCAGCGATGAGCGTGACCCTCGAAGCCCGCGACGTTGGCCTTGCGGGCAGGCTTCAGCTCACCAGCATGACCCTTGCACCCGGCACCGTTATCGGACTGATCGGGCCCAATGGCAGTGGCAAAACGAGCCTGCTTCACGCGCTAGCTGGGATTGGCAAGCCGTTCGGCTCGGTGATGATCGATGGACTGGATCTGCGCCGGGTCGGGCCCGCTGCGCGGTCGCGCCTGATCGGATTTGTTCCGGCACGGCGCGAGTTGATCTGGCCGCTCCGTCCGCGCGAATTGATCGCGCTTGGGGGTGCAACGCAGGCTGAGGCCGATGCAGTCATCCACGACCTTGCCTTGAGCGAGTTCGCCAGACGCCCCGTCAATTCGCTATCCACGGGGGAGCGGAGCCGGGTGCTGATTGCCCGCGCCCTTGCTCCCCGGCCCAAGGTGCTCCTGCTCGATGAGCCGACGGCAAACCTCGATCCCTTGTGGCAGATCAAGCTGATGACTCTGTTGAAAGATTACGCAAGCCGCTTCGGCACCGTCGTGGTTATGGCGATCCATGACATCGATGCGGCCATGCGTTGGTCGGACCGGCTGCTCGTCGTTAGTGACGGGAGTGTGGTCGCGGACGGTTCCGCCCAGCTGGTCGGCACCAGCGACGTGATCGAACAGGTGTTCGGGGTACGCCGCAGTGAAGGACGCTGGATTCCGTCGCTCAGCCCGAGGGAGGATCGGCGATCATTGCCGTGAAATTCGCCTCGGCCGCCAGCTTGCCGTCGACCAGCGCTTTTCCGGCAAACTTGCACACGCTGGCCCGCTTCTGAACGAACTCAACTTCGAGGCTGAGCAGGACGCCAGGCTCGACAGGAGTGCGGAACTTCGCACCGTCGATAGCCATGAAATAGACCAGCTTGCCCGATCCGGCGAGGCCGAGCGACTCGACCGCCAGCACGCCCGCCGCCTGCGCCAAGGCTTCGACGATCAGGACTCCGGGC
>CBFGZJ010000351.1:0-1647 GCA_965653215.1 uncultured Sphingomonas sp.
GAAAAATCCCTGCGCCCCAGGGTCGAAGCCATAGACTGGCAGCCGGTCGGGGGCGAAGCTGCGCAAGCCAGCCCATTTCCGCTCCACCGCCTCGACCGGCCAGTCGACCGCCTGTTGGAAGCGATCGATCGCGATCGCCACATCCTCTTCCTCCGGCTGCGCATCGCAGGGATCGCTCGCGATTTCATCGTGCGGACTCAGCCACAACGAACGGTCCCCTTCCCCCTTGAAGTAGAATTGGCCCGACGCCTCGTTGACCAGCGGGAACCGGCTTAATCCTCCCCTCCCGACGCGAAGCTGAACCATGGTCCGCCGCTTGGGTGCAATTCCAATCGGCTTCAGTCCGGCAATTGTAGCAACCTGGTCCGCCCATGCCCCAGCCGCGTTGACGAGGATTCGGGTTTCGATGCGCTCCCCCGAATCCAGTTGAACCTGCCAGCCGGAATTGACCTGCCGCGCCTCGCGCACGCGCGCATCGCAGCGAACCTCTCCACCGTGTCTGCGAAATTGCCGGAGATAAGCGGCATGCAGCCCGGCAACATCGATATCCGCGCAGCTGCGCTCATGCAGCCCCCACCGCCATTGTTCACGAAGTCCCGGGATGAGTTGCTCAAGTTGCTGGCGATCGAGGCTGCGAGCCTCGGCAACGGCGGCAATCGCGTCCAGCTGAGTGACGCTGGAAGAGTCGGCGATCCACAGCGACACGCGGGGCGACAAAAAGGGCCGTCCGGCAAACTCAGCCGGTGGGTTTTGGAGAAACTCGCGCGAAGTCCGTGTCAACGGCGCAACACCGGGGCCGCCGTAGCTCTCCAGCCAGAAGGCAGCAGAGCGACCGGTGGCGTGCATCGCACAATATGGCTCAGCCTCGACGAGCAGGCAGCGCCTTTCACCGGCGATCTCAGCACCAAGGCTCGCGCCGGCGATCCCGCCGCCGACGATTAGAACATCCGCTTTGATCAGCTCGGTCGCCATCAGCCGCCGGTTACGGTTTCGAAAGTGCTATCGTCTAGCAGGCCATCATGAATTTTGAATTCACGATCCTGCTGGAGGCCATGGCCGCACTGCTGCTGGTCAGCGCTGCCATCATCGATGTGCGGACATTTCGGATTCCGAACCGCTTGAACCTGGTTCTGGCAGCACTCGCACCTGCGTATTGGTGGTCGTCCGGGATCACGTCGTGGCCCGGATCGGCGATTCAGATCGGAATCGCTTTGCTCGTGCTCGGCGGATTTGCCGTCATGTTTTTCCTTCGGTTGATGGGCGGCGGTGACGTCAAGCTGGCAGCCGCGCTGACACTGTGGCTCGCACCTGCCGAGACGCTACGATTTCTGGTGTTCATGTCTCTTGCCGGCGGGCTGCTGACGGCTGCGCTGCTGGTAGCCCAAAAAGCACGTTCGCGGACCGGCCGGCCCACCATTCCATATGGGGTCGCGATCGCCGCGGGGGGTCTCGCGATTTTCGCCCAACGCTTTCTTAACCAATTTGCCTGATTTGTGAGGGCCTACAGGAACCCGTCTGGGGAGGCGACTGCGCCATGGATGTGAAGAAAATTGCGCTGCTGATCGGGGCGCTGGTGATTGCCGCGGTTACGGCGGTGATGGCCAAGAACATGTTCACCGGATCGAGCACCGCGCAGGCGCAAGCCGC
>CBFGZJ010000352.1:0-1641 GCA_965653215.1 uncultured Sphingomonas sp.
TCCAGCCAAGCGATCAAACCTTAGCGGGTCGCCGCCTTAGATCGAAGCTTCCGATGGGAGCGGCCGGAAGGGGTTAGCCCACAAGGGGTGCTTGACCGGTGAACCGCCCGTGGGGATCGTTCATTACCAGCATCGAGTCTGACCGGGCGAGTGCGACCAATGTTAGGCCGGCCGAACGTGCCCGATCGACCGCCAGCGATGTTGGAGCGGAAATGGTAATCAGCATCGGAATCTGAGCCAACGCTGCCTTCTCTATCAATTCATAGGAACAGCGGGCGCTGAGCAGGGCGAAGCCCGAACGCAGGTCTGCGCCCGTGCGCAAGCCTTGGCCGATCAGCTTATCCATTGCGTTGTGCCGGCCGATGTCTTCGCGCAACGTACGAAACTCGCCGGTTTCGTCGAACCAGGCCGCGGCGTGGACAGCGCCGGTTTCCGCGTTGAGCGTTTGGTGGCGGCGCATGATATCAAGTGCGTCGAACAACTGATCCGGAGTAACCGCCACAGGTCGACCCACCTTCGGCAGTGGCCGCAGCGCCTGCTCCAAATTCTCGATGCCGCACAAGCCGCAGCTGCTTTCGCCGACGCGATGACGGACTCGCTCGAACACGCCGTCCCGGCGGCACGGGACCAGTTCAATGTCGAGCAGCATCCCCTCGTCGGTGGAACGAACTTTGATCGACGTCACCTCGTCAGCCCGTTCGATCAGGCGCTCCGAACGCGCAAATCCGACCGCGAAATCCTCAAGGTCGGACGGGCTCGCCATCATCACGGCATAGCCAATCCCGCACAGGCTCACCGCGATCGGACATTCGCTCGCAAGCCGGCGAACCGCGTGGTCGTGCCCGCTTCGGCTCAGGCGGAGCAGCGGCACCGGGACACTGGTCTGGATCCTGCTCAAACGGTCAGCCCGCGTCGGACAACAAATCCGGATCTCGTGCCTGGCTGAACTCCGTCGCCTTGGACTGCGGCGGTGGCTCGTCCTTGCCCAAATCGAGTAGATCGACTGCGCCGCGGGCAATCTCGTTCAAGCCTTCCCCGCCCGAGTGAAGATGGTCGATGATCATCTGCCGCATGCGGGGATCCCAGAAATGCCACATATGATCCCGGGCTGCTTCGATCGCCCTATCGGTCTCCTGGACGCGGAACGCGGTAGCAATCTGATTGGCCATGGTGACCAGCCTGGCCAAGCTTCCGCTGGTCACTGGGCTACCTCGGTCTCGATCCGCCGGCTGTGAGCGGCCTGCCGTTCATACCGCTCTTGCCAGTCGGTCGGGCCATTAGAGGGACTAACCTGCACCGCAGTCACCTTATACTCGGGGCAATTGGTCGCCCAGTCGGAATAGTCCGTGGTGACCACATTTGCTTGCGTCATCGGGTGATGGAAAGTGGTGTAGACCACGCCTGGCGCCACCCGCTCGGTAATCGTTGCGCGAAGCGTCGTCTCACCGGCCCGGCTGGCGAGCCGCACCCAGTCCCCATCGCGGACCCCGCGCTGCTCAGCGTCATGCGGGTGAATCTCCAGCAGATCCTCTTCATGCCATATGGTGTTGGCGGTGCGGCGGGTCTGCGCACCGACATTATACTGGCTGAGGATGCGGCCGGTTGTCAGCAGCAGCGGGTACCGCGCGCCCGTCCGCTCGT
>CBFGZJ010000353.1:0-1599 GCA_965653215.1 uncultured Sphingomonas sp.
GACCGACGGACGGGCCAGTGCCAGCCGTTTTAGGTTGTAGCTCTCGCGGAATCGCAGTCCATACTGATTTCCACGCGACCAGCTGACGTGCGCGAACAACGTTCCGCCTTCGCCGAGATCGAGGAAGACTTCGGCTCCCGCGGGAAAGTCGCTGGTCGCCTCGATGAGCGCTCCTGATTCCGAAATGTTGCGAAGACGCACGGGATGCGCGTCATGTTCGAACAGGATCTGGCCGGACCAGACGAGCGGGTGTCGAGCACTGTCCCGTCGCTGAGCCATGTCGCCTGCGACCCCGGCTTCCTCTTCGGCTGCCTCGTCCACGGGTGTGGTCTCCGGCTCGGTCGCCAGCAGGTCGGGATGAGCCTGAACCACGCGCCCCAACAGCTCATTATGAACGTCCGGAGCGCAGATCAGTTTTGTCTCGTGCGCGAACTCGAGCCCTATGCGCTCGTCGCGAATCCAGCGGACGGCGGTTTCGAGCTCACTTTGGCTGTCGAACAGCAGGTCCACTCGATCCCATAGGTTGGGATGGATCGGAGCGGCGATCATTGCTCCGCCGGGCGACAGGTTGATCAGCTCCGCTTCAATCTCCTCACCATTGAACCGGACGGTGATCTGCTCGTCGATCAGCCTTTGGCGATCTTCGCCGCGATGGTTGGCGGTCCGCGGCTCGCTTCGGGGAACCGGGACCGAGATCAGGCTGTCGGACTCTGGCCCAAGCTTACGCGTCTTCGAGACCACGAGCGGAGAGTCGCTGCTGGGAGCAACTCCCGACATCATCGACGAGCGGAGATTATGCATAAAAAAGTCCCCGCGAGACAAACCCGCGGGGACTCTGTCGCATGCCGGTGGTTACCGACTTGCTAATTCATTAGAATTACGAGGAATAATACATGTCGAACTCGACCGGGCTGGGAGTGGTCTCCCAGCGCATCACCTCTTCCATCTTCAGTTCGATGTAGGCGTCGATCTGGTCGTCAGTGAACACGTCACCCTTGGTCAGGAAGGCGCGATCCTTGTCGAGCTCCTCAAGGGCTTCGCGCAGTGAACCGCAAACGGTCGGGACCGTCGCGAGTTCTGCCGGCGGCAGGTCATAGAGGTTCTTGTCCATCGCGTCGCCCGGATGGATGCGGCTCTGCACTCCATCGAGTCCGGCCATCAGCAGGGCCGAATAGCACAGGTACGGATTGGCCAGCGCGTCAGGGAAGCGGAACTCCACCCGCTTCGCCTTGTCGCCAGTGCCGTAGGGGATCCGGCAGGAAGCCGAGCGGTTGCGGCTCGAATAGGCGAGCAGGACCGGAGCCTCATAACCCGGAACCAGCCGCTTGTAGCTGTTGGTCGTGGGGTTGGAGAAGGCATTGATCGCCCGGGCGTGCTTGATCACGCCGCCGATGAAGTAGAGTGCCATGTCGCTGAGCCCGGCATAGCCGTTGCCCGCGAAGAGCGGCTTGCCGTTATCCCAGATCGACATGTGGGTGTGCATGCCCGAACCGTTATCCTTGGCAATCGGCTTGGGCATGAAGGTCGCGGTCTTGCCGTAGGCATTGGCGACCATGTGCACGACATATTTGTAGATCTGCATGCGATCGGCGGTCTGAA
>CBFGZJ010000354.1:0-1599 GCA_965653215.1 uncultured Sphingomonas sp.
GACGACCCGGTCGAGCATCTCGACCACCGTCACCTTGCCCCCCATGTCGTTGTAGAAGCTGGCGAACTCGATTCCGATCGCGCCCGAGCCAATCACCAGCAGCTCAGTCGGCATCTCAGGCGGGGTCATCGCGTGACGATAGGTCCAGATCCGCTTCCCATCGGCTTGAGCGAACGGCAGTTCGCGCGCCCGCGCTCCTGTGGCGACGATGATATGCTTGGCGGAAAGCTCGGTTTTCTTGCCATCCGCGGTTACGGTCAGGCGGTTGGCAGCGGTGAGCCTGCCCTCGCCCATATGCACCGCGATCCTGTTCTTCTTCATCAGGCCGGTGACGCCCTTGTTGAGCTGGGAAGCAACCGCCCGGCTGCGCGCAACAACCTTGGAGAGATCCGGCTTCACCTCGCCAGCGACCAGTCCATAGGAGTCAGCGTGACGCATATGGTGCAGCATCTCGGCGGAGCGAAGCAGCGCCTTGGTCGGAATGCAGCCCCAGTTGAGGCAGATACCGCCGAGATTCTCGCTTTCGACGATCGCGGTCTTCAGCCCCAACTGCGCGGCGCGGATCGCGGCGACGTAGCCCCCGGGTCCGGAGCCGAGGACGGTAACGTCGTAGAATTCAGCCATTTTCTTGCTCCTAGTCAGGCTGCTTAGCCCGAGAGATTCGCCTGCTCTTGGCAAATCTCCGAAATTCTAGCAGCAACGAAACTGCCATCGTTCATGACACTTTCACTCGTGAGTTTAATCAGAACCCAGTCGAAAGAATCCCTTTGTCCAGGCCTAATGGTGATTGACCTGCCTTGAGCGCCTGGAAGGATGATGATCCGAATTCTCCGTTCGTCACAGATGAACGCGCGATCACTCAGAGGAAACAAGGGTTCTTTATCAAACTGAAGACTTCGCAATAACGGGCTCGACAGAATCGCCAGCAGTCTTCGCTCTTCCGGACGGTCTGGACGGGATCGAGCTTTCTCAAGCTTGGCTAGCCGCTTGCGTTCCTTCAGTGACCTCGGCAGTTTCCGGAAAGCCTCCTTACGAAGCTTGTGTTCCTTTTTTGCGATGCTCCGCAGGATTTCGTAGTCCTCTGTCGCCTCTTTGTGGGAAATCTCCACCACCGGCGACTCGACGAAGCGTAAGTGTTTTGCACGACGCCAATCAATCCGCTGCCCGCTCAACTACGCTACCAATCCCAGCGGCTTTTCGACCAGGCGCTTGAATGCGGTCATGAGCCGCGCGCCGTCAGCGCCGTCGATCGCCCGGTGATCGAAGCTGCCGGTCGCGGTCATGACTGTGGCGATCTGCAGCGAGTCATCGACCACATAGGGCCGCTTCTCGCCCGCTCCGACCGCGAGGATCATCGCCTGGGGCGGATTGATGACCGCATCGAACTGCTTGATGCCCATCATTCCCATGTTCGACAACGAGGCGGTCCCGCCTTGATATTCGTTCGGCTGCAGCTTGCCGTCCTTCGCACGCGCGGCGAGCTCGCCCATCTCGGTCGAAATTGCCGACAAGGTTTTGTCGCTCGCACCTGCAATGATCGGCGTGATCAGCCCGCCCGGGATGCTCACCGCAACCGAGATGTCGGCGCGGCTGTATTTG
>CBFGZJ010000355.1:0-1564 GCA_965653215.1 uncultured Sphingomonas sp.
GCGTTCTATATGTCCGCAGCGACAACGCGATTAAAGGCCTGTTCTCAACACGGTGGCCCAGCTCACGGGGGAGCGAAAAACCTAGCGTTACGGTGGTGCCGCTTGCGTGACTCGAACACGCGACCCTCGCATTACGAATGCGATGCTCTACCGGCTGAGCTAAAGCGGCCCTGAGGCGAAACGCCGCCAGCCACTATCAGCCTCGGCGCGACGCAGCAAGACGGCCAGAACTCACCTGTTCCAACTCGGCGGAGCATGCCGCCGCCATCCTTAACGCTTTGGTAAATGATCGCCTCCATTTTGGCGTTAACCAAACTAAGTTGGAGCTTTGGGTCGATGGACGTGTTTGACCGCGACGAGGCAGCGCTGGACGATGCAGCCGCCCTGACCGAGGGAGCGGCTCGCCTTGCTGATGCGATCGGCAGCGACGAACGGCGGATGCACGTCCGCGCTTACAACTACTGGACGTCCCTGCTGGATGGACGCGACTATCCGTCGATCGAGGATCTGGATCCGGCCAAGCTCGAGGACTTTGGCGGCAACAGCGTCATTCTCGATTTCACGGGCGGACGGGAGAATCCGGGCACGCCTTACATCGGCGCCGCGATCCGGACTGAATGCGGCCTGTCATCGGATATTCGCTCGATCAGCGAAGTGCCGAGCCGGTCGCTGCTGTCGCGCCTCACCGACCATTATCTTCAGATCATCGCCAACCGCGCTCCAATCGGGTTCGAGGCCGAATTCGAGAATCAGCGCGGCGACAACATCTGCTATCGCGGCATCCTGATGCCCTTCTCCTCCGACGGAGAAACCATCGACTTCATCTATGGCGTGATCAACTGGAAGATTGCCAACTCCGGCCTTCAAGCCAGCGCACCACTCCCGCAGCCGGTCGAAGAGCCGGCAGCGGAGGCGATCGCTCCGCCGAGTGCGGCCCCGCACATCGATCAGTGGGCCGACGGCCCCGGTCATGAACAGGAAACGGATGAAGAGGAAGAGCTGGAGGCAACGCCGCTAATTGGCGACGATGCCAATCTGGCTGACCGGCTGTGGGCCGCGCGTGAGACTGCAGACGCGGTGAAAGCTGCCGACGGGCGCACCCGTTCCGCACTGTATAGGGCGCTCTCCTACGCCTATGATTTCGCCCTCGCGTCGAAGCGGGAGCCGGCCTCAAGGCGCAAGCACGCGCGCCGATGACTCCCATCGTCAAGCTGGTTTTCGGCATCGACTATGACAAGTCGCGGCTAACTGAGTTCGCGGCGGCACTGTCCTACGCCGAGCGGGAAGGCATCGCAGACGGCGCGTTCGAGCAGCTGATCGGTAGCTTCAGCGGCGGCTTGAAAGGGCTGGTGGCGGCCGAACGCGCTGCTCGCCGCCCGGAACCGCGGGCCGACACTCGCGGCGAGAAGGCGCGGACGAGATTCCGCTCCGCTCCAGCCATAGCGCTCGCCGACCTCGATAGTGACGATGAATTCAACTTGACGCTGGTCCGCCGTGACGCCGACGGTGGCCGTTCCCTGATCGCGGCCATCAACGACGAGAAATTGGTCGAGCGAGCGCTTCG
>CBFGZJ010000356.1:0-1561 GCA_965653215.1 uncultured Sphingomonas sp.
CCGCGCTGGCGCAGCTTGTCCAATTCGACGCCGCGGGAATCAGCGTCTCCGCCGGAAGCGCCTGCGCGTCGGGCTCGACCAAGCCAAGCCATGTGCTTTCGGCGATCGGCCTTGCTCCGGAATTCGCGGCCAATGTCATTCGGGTGAGCTTCGGCAAGAACACGAACCGGGATGACGTCATGGCGCTCATTTCGGCCTGGAGCGAGCTGGCGCGGCAGGCCCGAAGCCGCGCCGCATGATCTATCTCGACTATCAGGCGACCACTCCGCTTGCGCCCGAAGCGCGCGACGCGATGTTGCCTTATCTCGGCGAGCGGTTCGGAAATCCGCATTCCGCTCATCGCTTGGGGCGCGAGGCTCATGCCGCGGTCGAGCTCGCGCGTGAGCGGATCCTCGCCCTGCTACCCAAGGGTGGTCAGCTCGCATTTACCAGCGGGGCGACGGAATCCCTGAACTGGGCGATGAAGGGACTTCGGGGCCCCATCGTTACTTTCGAGACTGAGCATGCGGCGGTGCTCGACACTGCCGAAGCGATCGAGCGGTACGGGCATGAAGTCGCCCTTCTGCCGGTGAAAGCGGACGGCCTGGTCGACTGCAGCCTCGCTGAGCAGTTCATCCAGCCCGGGTTGCGGCTCGCAGCGGCGATGCTGGTCAACAATGAGATCGGGGTGATTCAACCAGTCGAAGCCTTGGCGGAACAGGCGCATAGGGCCGGCGCACTATTTCTGTGCGATGCGGCGCAGGGTTTCGGCCGTGTTCCACTTCCGGAAAATTGCGATCTGATCGCCATCTCCTCGCACAAGATTCACGGACCGAAGGGGATTGGAGCGCTGTGGATTCGCGACGGAGTGACACTGGAGCCCCTGTTGCACGGTGGCGGGCAGGAGGTGGCGGGGCGGTCTGGCACGCTCGCGCCAGCGCTATGCGCGGGCTTCGGCGTTGCCGCGAGCCTGATGGCCGACCGGATGGAGCAGGACTCGGCGCATGTCGAGCAACTCTGGTCGGCCGCGACTTCCGCGCTTTCCGAGGATTGGGTCATCAACGGGAGCAGCACCAGCCGCTACCGGGGCAATCTCAATCTTCGGCTCGACGGCCTGGACGTGGCGCGGCTGATGGCCGATCTGCGCGACATTGCCTTCTCCGCCGGGTCCGCCTGCGCCAGCGGTTCGGGCCGCCCAAGCCATGTGCTCAGCGCTCTCGGGCTCACCGACAAGCAGGCGCGCTCATCGATTCGGCTCGGGTTCGGCCGCTACACCACGCAAGAGGAACTGATCGCCGCCGTCCGCCGGATCGATGAGGCCGCGCGTCAGCAGGCCCGGTTCGCTGCATGATCCGGGTGCGCTTCCTCAAGAATGACGGCAGCCTCGATCGCGAGGTCGAAGCAGCGGCCGGGGCGAACCTGCTCGAACTGGCGCAAGCCTGCGGCCAGCCGCTCGAAGGCGCGTGCGAGGGCCAGATGGCTTGCTCGACCTGCCACGTCATCGTCGCCAAGGAGGATTTTGCCAAGCTCCCCCGCGCTAGTGAGGAGGAAGATGACCTGCTCGACCTCGCCGTCGGGGTGA
>CBFGZJ010000357.1:0-1555 GCA_965653215.1 uncultured Sphingomonas sp.
ACGGGTGCAGACCTGGAGGACTTGGTTCGCCGCGCTGGTCTGACTGCGCTGCGGCGCGGTATCGACTCCGCCACCGTCACAGCCGCCGACTTTGAGCATGCGCTGGGCGAAACGCGGGCGTCGGTCACGGCGGAAATGCTGGAAGAATATGCCCGCATCCAGGACACGCTGAAAAGCGACGCCGTCCGTCCCAATCGCGGGATCGGTTTCGTCACTCCGGGAATGCTCGGGTCCCGCGGCCCCAAGCGCGACGCCGCCACATCGCCAGGTTGATGAGGTCTGGACTGCACCGCCGGCGCGAAGCGCCGCGGGAACCTTGCCAACGCCGGTCGCATTTGCCAACGCTTCCGGCCCCTTCGACGGAGTCAAATGTGCCATCTTCATCGGCCCGCGCGGCTAACGGCTCGCGGCAATCCGAGGCCCGCCGGCGGAGCCCGCACCTTCAGTTCCTTGCAGGATTCCTGCGCAATCCCGTGATGGTCGGGTCGATCATTCCGTCGTCACGGCAACTGGTCGATAAGATGTTGAGCCGGGTCGACTGGGCCAATTGTCGCCTGTTCGTGGAATATGGCCCTGGGGTCGGCACCTTCACCCGCCCGATCCTTGAGCGGCTCGCACCGGACGCGACGCTGCTGACGATCGATACCAATCCCGAATTCACCCGCTATCTCCGCTCGACAATCGACGATCCCCGCCTGGTCGCGGTGACCGGCTCGGCTGCCGAGGTTGAGCAAATCCTGCGGGATCGCGGCTTCACGCAGGCGGATTATGTCTTGTCGGGTCTGCCCTTCTCCACCCTTCCGCCCGGAGTTGGCGAGAAGATCGGCACCGCCACTTCCAATGTTGTCCGGCCGGGCGGCGCATTCCTCGTCTACCAGTTCAGCCCCAAGGTGTTCGATTTCATCGCTCCGGTGTTCGAGCGCATCGAACGCGGGTTCGAATGGATTAACGTCCCCCCGGCGACCTTGTTCTGGGCTTGGCGCGAGCCTCAGCCCGAAGCAGCCGAGTAGGGCTAGCTTTCCACGCCGTATAATCCATGCTGGTCACCAGCGAGTGTGAGATCGTCCACTTGAGCCGGCGCCACCAGGTCGCGCGCTTGCGATGCAGCGCCGGGGTAATCTCGATGCAGTCGTTTAGCTCCCGCTCGAAATAGGCCCGCATCGCGTCGGCAAAGTTGCGGTCGTCGATACGCAGCATCAACTCGAGGTTGATGTAAACGCTGCGGAAGTCGAGATTGCCCGAGCCGATGTGAACCGTATCCCCGGCAATCACCAGTTTGGTGTGCAGCTTGGTCGGCTGATATTCAAAGACCCGTACGCCGCGCCGCAGCAGGCGGCTGTAGGTGTGCCGAGCGGCCGCGATCGTGGCGTTGTTGTCCGATTTGGCGGCGGTAATGATCCGCGTCTCACCCCGAGCAGCCGCTCGGCCAATGCGGCGCAACAGGCTTCGCGGCGGTGAGAAATAGGCAGCGATGATCGACAGCCGGTCAGCCGCCCTGATGTCCTGCGCCAGCGAAGCGGTCCATGGACTCCAGCGTCGCATCGGGCCGCCGAAA
>CBFGZJ010000358.1:0-1546 GCA_965653215.1 uncultured Sphingomonas sp.
CCAGGAATCGAATCACGTACCCGGCATGCGCCCAATCAGGACGGCTTGTGGCCCGGAGGCGTCGATGAATAGATCGGCTTCGATGCGCTCGCCATCGGCGAGAACGACAACGGAGATGCGATCGCCCTCCCTTTCGACATCGGCGATCGTGGCGGGCGTGGACTCTACCCCGGCACGCGTCACAAAGTGTTTGAGCAGGGAGGAGTAGGCAACCGCATCCAGCTCATAGCCATACGCCGAACGTAATTCGGCGCGGCCAGCCGGGATAGGAACACGGCCGGCTCTGGCAGCCATCGCTCCGGGCGAGAAATTCTCGAATGCCGTGCGCAACCCTTGCTGCCGGCCCTTGATCCAGAATTGCGTGAAGGCGAGGTCTCCGCCGCCGAGGGGCGGCGGGTCATCATATCCGCGAATGAATGGCGCCCCCGCGCCCGACCAGTTAGAAAAGCGTTGGCCGGCGACCGGCACAGCCTTGCACACGCTAAACAGCAAATCTTCTTCAAGGCCGAGACGATTATGCAGTCCGGCCAGCGCAGGTAGAGCCGAATAGACATCGACCGGCTGCAAAAGGCTCGGAAGCTCGACGACGCGTATCCGCACGCCTTGGCCCCCGAAGGAAGTGTGCATGGCTGCCGCCGCCATCCAGACGGGCGCGTCGGCGCCGACGACGACTACCTGCTCGACGCGCCGATTCACGGCCGCGTGTCCGCGGCCGATTGCGCGCTGCAATAACGATCGATGAAACGATCGTGCGGCAGCATTTCCTCCGCCCTGTCGCGGACGTCCCTGCGAAACTCGTCCATTTGGGCGATCAGTTTCTCTTCCCGGGCCGAGTCAGCAAGTGGGCTGTAGCTTTCCGGTATCAACCCTTGGCCGGCGAACACGCTGAGCCAGCTGATCGGAGTAAAAAGTCCCTCCCTATATCGCTCGACAATGCCGCTATGCCGAAAAAGCTCGATCTTGCGCGTCAGGCTTTCCGGCACGTCCATTGCGGCGCAGTGACGCCAAATCTCCGCATCATCGCGGCTGGTCAGCTTGTAATGCAGGATCAGGAAATCGCGAATCCGCTCGTATTGCAGGTCCATCAGCCGGTTGAACTCGTCGCGCAATCGCGGATCGACGCTCTTCCCGGGTAGCAACGGAATGAGCTGCATGACGGCAATCTGGATAAGGTAGATGCTGGTCGACTCTAGTGGCTCGAGAAATCCGCTGGCAAGCCCCACCGCGACGCAGTTGTTCTTCCAGTTGACGACGCGGCGTCCCGACTCGAACTTGAGCAGCCGGGGCTCGCCAATCGCTTTGGTCTCGATGCTCCCAAGGAGCGAAGCGGCCGCTTGATCCTCGTCGATGAAGCTGCTCGAAAAAACGTAGCCGTTCCCGGTCCGATGCTGCAGCGGGATCCGCCAGCGCCATCCTGCCTCCATTGCCGTCGAACGCGTATAGGGTGAGAGCTCGCCACGCTCGCTGGCGACGGCGATGGCGCGATCGCACACCAGCCACTTCGACCAATCCTCCCAGCCAGCGCCCAACGTCTCGCCCAGCAGGA
>CBFGZJ010000359.1:0-1543 GCA_965653215.1 uncultured Sphingomonas sp.
TCGACGGCGGCGGTGATCATGGTAACCGTCTGCGCCTGCATCTCCATCGCCTCGCGGATGCGGTCGGCCGAGGTCTGAACCTCCTCGACCGTGGTCTGGATCGAGCCGTTGGCATCAACCGTCTGGCGCGTCGCCTGCTGGATCGCCGTGATTTTGGCGGTGATGTCATCGGTCGCGCGAGCTGTCTGGCTGGCGAGGCTCTTCACTTCTTGCGCCACCACCGCGAAGCCACGGCCGGCATCCCCGGCCCGAGCGGCTTCGATCGTGGCGTTGAGCGCCAGCAGGTTGGTCTGACCGGCGATGTCACGGATCAGCCCAAGGATCGATTCAATGGTTTGGACGTGCGACGCGAGGGCTTCGCTGACCTCAACTGCCGCCTGGGCCTGTTTGCCCGCACGGGTGGCCACTCCGGCGGCGACTTCCACTTCGCTCCTCGCATCTTCAATCGCGCGGATCAGGCCGGCGGCGGTCTGCGCCGCCTCCCGCATGGCGACCGCGGATTGTTCGGCGGCGGCAGCGACTTCACTGGTCTTGCCGAGCATCCCGCGAGCCGCGTTCGACGCGTCGGCGGCTTGTCCTTGCAGCCGCTTGCTGTCGGCGGCGGTCTGGTCGACGGTCACCAGCACTTCCTGATTGAACTGCGTGCTGGTCTGGGTGCGCCGTTCGCTTTCCTCTTCCTTGCGGATCATCTCGAACAATCCGCCGAAGATGTCCGCAACGACCTGACCGATCTGGGCGGCGGCGCTGGTCAACCGGGCCAGGCGCTTCGGATCATCAGCCAGCTTGTTGCTCAGCACTTCGAGGCTGAATGCAGTCTGCCCCCACAGGCCGGCAATCAAGGCGGAGAGCGGAACGTGCGCGGCGGTGGCTGCAGCGGCACCGTCCCGCGCGGCGACGACCCACTCGGGATTGTCGAACGCAACGTACCGCGTGCGCAACGTCGAAGAGTAGCGGCGCGCCATCTGGTCCAACTTGGCGTCGTCCAGCTTGCGTGCGGAATCGAGCGCCCGGTTGTAGTAGACCCAATAGGCCTTGGAGAGATCATGTTCCCGGTCCTCGAGGAAGGGCCAGATCTCCTTGGCCTCGCTGACGAGCGTGCCAGCGGGATCAAACAGCGCCAGTCGCGACGCGATGAAGACCTTGCTGTCGAAAGTTCCGGCTTCCTGCATGTGAAAAATCCTCCAAGTGCGCCCTCCCTGCCGGATAATGGTAAAAATTCGATTATCCCTCTCTTGCGGACGGGCGCGGTGAAGCTCGGCTTGCCAGCCGCGAACCCGCGCCCTAAGCGCAACCGCGCTGCCAACAGGAGCCTGCTCTCTCATGCCGCGAAATCCCTCCCGGCCCTTGTCGCCCCATTTGACCATCTGGCGGTGGGGCCCGAACATGCTGGTGTCGATCCTTCACCGAGTCACGGGCGCGGCCCTGTCGGTTGCGGGCCTGGCGTTGCTGACCTGGTGGCTGGTGGCGGCAGCGGCTGGTCCCGACGCCTACGAGGACTTCCGGGAGGTTGCTGGCCATCCAATCGGGCTGGTCATCCTGATCG